>CANGZN010000162.1 GCA_947458625.1 Chitinophagaceae bacterium | reverse complement strand
TTTCGGATAGGCGTTTTTTTCAATTACCTTTACACGACCTCTCGGATTTTCCCATTCATTCCGCCGGTCGATCGCCTACTGCAAATTCATTTGCCGGGGCTTCATTTTCAAAAGATTCGCCGCATGGCCAAGTATATTTTCGTGACCGGGGGGGTAACCTCATCATTGGGTAAAGGTATTGTTGCCGCATCGCTGGCTAAACTGCTTCAAGCACGCGGATTACGTGTCACCATCCAGAAATTCGATCCCTATATCAATGTCGACCCCGGCACATTGAATCCATACGAACACGGGGAATGTTACGTGACTGAGGATGGTGCGGAGACCGATCTGGATCTGGGGCACTATGAGCGGTTTCTGAACATCTTTACATCTCAGGCGAATAACGTTACGACCGGTCGGATCTATCAGACGGTCATTGATCAGGAGCGCCAGGGTGCCTATCTGGGCAAAACCGTTCAGGTTGTTCCGCATATTACCGATGAGATCAAGCGCCGAATGCGATTGTTGGGAGAGAGCGGACAATATGATGTGGTGATCACCGAGATCGGAGGCACCGTAGGGGATATTGAAAGTTTGCCTTTCGTGGAATCGGTTCGACAATTGCAATGGGAACTGCCTGAATCAGATACGGTGGTGGTGCATTTGACGCTGATTCCTTATTTGCGCGCAGCCAAGGAATTGAAAACAAAGCCGACTCAACACAGTGTTCGCATGCTTAGTCAGGAGGGCGTCCATCCGGATGTGATCGTTTGTCGTACGGAGCACTCCTTGTCACCTGAATTGCGCCGCAAAATCGCGCTCTTCTGTAATGTTCGTCTTGAGGCCGTAATCGAATCAGCTGATGCGCAAACGATCTACGAAGTGCCCTTGATGATGATGCGAGAGGGGTTGGATACCATCGTGATGAAGAAATTGGAGTTGACATCTAATCAGGAGCCGGATCTCAGTAAATGGAGTGATTTTCTTCATAAACTGAAGCGACCAAAACACAAGGTGTCGATCGGACTGATCGGGAAGTACATCGAATTGCAGGATGCCTATAAATCCATTTTGGAGGCCTTTGTGCATGCCGGTGCGATTCAGGAAACAGAAGTAGAGGTTGTCAACCTCCATAGTGAACACATCACACCTTCCAATGTGAGTGAGCAATTGAAAGGGTTGGACGGGTTGTTGGTGGCTCCCGGTTTTGGCCATCGTGGAGTAGAAGGGAAGATCGAAGCGGTTCGGTATGCGCGAGAGAACGGATTGCCATTTTTTGGAATTTGTTTGGGCATGCAAATGGCGGCCATTGAGTTTGCTCGTCATGTATTGCACCACCCCCACGCGCATTCAACGGAGATGGATGCGAAAACGCCGGATCCGGTGATCGATCTCATGGAGGACCAGAAGCAGCTTCAGGCAAAAGGGGGGACCATGCGACTGGGTGCTTATCCTTGCGTACTGAAATCGGGTAGTTTGGCGGAGAAGATCTATGGTGCTGAACGGATCTCTGAGCGACACCGCCATCGTTGGGAGTTCAATAATCGTTACTTGGAGGCGTTTGAACGTGCCGGTATGCAGGCCAGCGGAGTCAATCCGGATACCGGACTGGTTGAGGTGATCGAATTGAAAGGACATCCATTTTTTATTGGAGTCCAATACCATCCGGAATTAAAAAGCACAGTTGAAAACCCACATCCTATATTCGTTCATTTCATTCAGGCAGCATTGCACCAGCAACAGTTGAGCGCTTCTGCCAGCCCCATAAAGGCAGCATTGGAGTCCTGAGTCGTTTCCTATCTTTGACGCCCGCTAAAACATTCACATGAATTTTGACCGCAATACCGTGATCGGCTTTGTGCTGTTGGCCATCTTGTTCTTTGGCTATTTCTATCTGCTCAATAATGAACAGTCAGAGGTGCGTCAAAAACAGGCGAAGGAGCAGTTTGTACGTGATTCGATCGCTGCTGCAACCGCGCCTGCTATCGACCCCAAAAAGGCTGCAATTGACTCGCTTCGTTCAGACTCTTTGGAGCGGGTAATGGCCGCCGGCACCTTTACCCCGGCTACGGATAGTAACGAGGTCAGGGTTCGGTTGGAAAATTCAGCAGTCAGTGTAGTCCTCTCGAGCCGTGGCGGACAGATCGAACAAGTGGAATTAAAAAAATACAGCGGGTTAGATAGTATCCCCGTAGTCTTAGCGGGTAAAGGGACATCATTGGGATATCCCATCAAGACCGGAACCGGTCGTACCAGCTCCTCTACCACACTTCTTTATTCGTTAATCGATTCGGGCCGGATGGCAGATGGTTCTAGTTTCGTTCGATTCCGATTGAACGGATCCGACAGCATCCGTTCCGTGGAGCATCGATTCGAGTTGCCAAAAGACGGATTTCTGATCCGTCAATCGATACAGGTCAAAGGGGCAGAAGCGTTGGTGGACGACAGAACACTTCGCACCGAATGGAACTATACGGCCTATCAGCAGGAGCAGGATCTTCCGTTTGAGAAGCAGAATACACAGGTAGGTTATGTTGAAAAAGGAGAATTTGATTACCACACGATTGGACGGAGCGCCGACCGTAGTTTTGAGGGGTCGGTGAATTGGCTGGGTATCAGACAGCGTTTTTTCCTTGGGGCTGTGATTGCGCCGAATGCATTTCAAAAGGGGGATATCGTTTGGTCGGACAGCAGTTCTAAATATGTGGTTGAATCCCGCTCTAAACTCTTGTTGCCACTGAACGGTTCCGGTGTGGCGGACCTACAATTCTTTTATGGTCCTTCCGATTATCACATCCTGAAACAATACGGATTAGGACTGGAGCAGATCGTAAATCTTGGGCAGGGGGTATATGCATTTGTTCGCCCGCTGAATAAATACATCATTTTACCGATCTATGAATTCTTCCGTGGTCTTTCCGGAACAAACTTGGGTATAGCGATCCTGCTGTTGACCCTGTTCATCCGCCTGTTGATCTCTCCGCTTACCTACTCCAGTTATCTGAGCGGTGCAAAAATGAAAGCACTTCGTCCCGAGATCGCCAAGCTAAAAGAGAAATTCGGGGAAGACCGTCAGGCCATGAGCATGGAGCAGATGAAGCTTTT
>CANGZN010000161.1 GCA_947458625.1 Chitinophagaceae bacterium | reverse complement strand
TGCGCGTGATCGTCCACCCCGATTTTACCACGCCTAATGCGGTATTGAATGTCATGTATGATGTGGGGGCCCGGGATGAGGATCCGGATCGCACCGGTTTTGCGCATCTATTTGAACATTTAATGTTCGGCGGCTCCGTGAATATTCCGGAGTATGATGAACCCTTGCAACGCGCCGGTGGCGAGAACAATGCCTACACCACCAACGACCTCACTAATTATTACATTCAGTTGCCGGCAGTGAATCTGGAGACAGCGTTTTGGCTGGAGAGTGACCGCATGTTGTCCCTTGCTTTCAGTGAGAAAAGCTTGGAGGTGCAACGAAAAGTGGTTTGCGAAGAATTCAAGGAGCATTATATCAACAAGCCTTATGGTGATGTGTGGCATAAAATGCGTTCCCTCGCGTTTACGAAACATCCGTATCGGTGGATGACCATCGGTAAAGAGTTGAAGCATATTGAGGAAGCGACATTAGCGGATGTGAAAGCATTTTTCAAGAAGCATTATTGTCCGGCCAATGCTGTGTTGGTTGTTGCCGGTCCGGTGAACTCAGCCGATGTTCGTCAGTTGACGGAGAAATGGTTCGGGGATATTCCTTCCGGTTTGAAATACAACCGGCAGTTGCCTGTTGAGCCGGAGCAAACAGCTGCTCGTCGCTTGGTAGTTGAGGCAGACGTTCCGTTGGATGCACTGTACATGTGTTGGCACATGCCGGGCCGCATGGAGGCAGGTTATCAGGCAGTGGATATGCTCACGGATATATTAGGCAGTGGCGCGTCCTCTCGGTTGCATCAGTCACTGGTGAAAGAGCAAAAATTATTCAGCAATGTGGAATGTTTTCATTTTGGATCTACCGACAGGGGACTGCTGACCATCGAGGGGAAACTGGTGAAGGGTGTGACGCTGGAGGCGGCAGAGCAGGCCATACAAAAAGAGATCGACAAGATCTTACAAGAGGGCATCAATGAAGCAGAGCTCCAGAAGGCAAAGAATAAAACGGAAAGCATGATCGCTTTTGAGGATATGAGTTTGATGAACCGGGCCACCAGTTTAGCACACTATGAATTGCTGGGGGATGCTAACATGATGAATACAGAGTTTGCCCGTTATGAGGCGGTGACCACTGATCAGCTGATGGAACAGGCGGTAAATATCTTCCGGACAGAAAATATGAATGTAATGCAGTATCGGGCTAAAACGGCTGGCGTATGAGTATTGACCGTATGATCGCTCCGAAAATCGTTGATGCAGTCGATTTTGAATTGAGCTTACCGAAGGTTGAAACCTTCACGCTTCGCAATGGTGTTCCGGTCTATGCATTCAATGGCGGAGCCGAGGAGGTGATGTCGGTGGAGTGGGTATTCTGGTCGGGTAACAGTTATGAATCGAAGAACCTGGAAGCAGCCACTGCCAATTTCCTCTTGCGCAACGGTACCTCACAACGAACCGCTTTTCAGATCAATGAATTCTTCGAATATCATGGCGCTTTCCTGCAGCGAAACTGTTACAATGAAACAGCCACTTTGTCGCTGCATGGGTTGTCGAAGCACATGGACACCTTGTTGCCGGTGGTGCGGGAATTGATCATGGATTCGGTGATGCCGGCGGATGAACTGGCGACTTACATACAGAACATGAAACAGCGCTTGTCGGTGAGCCTGAAGAAATGTGATTTTGTCGCCGGGCGCTTGATCGATACGTATTTGTTCGGAGAAGACCATCCTTATGGTCGGTATACCAAGGCGGAAGATTTCGATCTGCTGAATTCAGAGCAGTTACTAAGTTTTTACGATCGATACTATCGAAATGGGGAGTTCATGCTGTTTGTGGCAGGGAAGTTGCCAGCCAATTTTCGCGAGCAGCTGGATCGTTATTTCGGTGATCTGCCGAATAAAAAAGTGGATCGCCCCCTTCATGCGATACAACCGGTGACTCAGCAACGATATCGGATCGAAAATGATCCCAATGGCGTGCAGGGGGCTATCCGCATTGCGCGTCCATTTCCAAATCGGACACATCCCGATTTTCAGCCGGCCATGATCCTGAATACGCTTTTCGGCGGATTCTTCGGCTCGCGCCTGATGAGTAATATCCGTGAGGACAAGGGATATACCTATGGCATTCATAGTTATCTGATGAATCTGATGCAATCTTCCGCCTGGATGATCAGCACGGAAGCCGGCAAGGATGTATGCGAGGCTACGATCCAGGAGGTGTATAAAGAAATGCGGGTGTTGCGGGAAGAATTGGTGGATGAAGAGGAATTATCGCTGGTGAAAAACTACCTGATGGGTTCGCTATTGGGTGATCTAGACGGACCGTTCCAGATCATCGGTCGCTGGAAGAACCTGATATTGAACGGTTGCACGGATGAATATTTTTATCAGACGATCCGGATCATCAAATCGATCACACCTGAACAGCTTCGAACTCTCTCCGCGCAATACCTTCGGGAGGAAGAGTTTTATGAACTAGTAGTCATTTAGTTGAAGGATGAAAGGTGAAGCCTGCCTGCCGGCAGGCAGGGATGAAGTGTCCTTTAAGCCATAAACTTGTTTCACCCTTCAACTATCTTTGTGCCATGCAATTCGACCGCAAGCAACTTTCCAACGAAGAATTGATCCGATTTTACCGCTCTATTTTATGGCCGCGGATGATCGAGGAAAAGATGCTGGTATTGCTTCGTCAGGGGAAGATCTCCAAGTGGTTCAGTGGCATCGGACAAGAAGCGATCGCCGTTGGCGCTACACTGGCACTTGATACGGATGAATGGATCATGCCCCTGCATCGCAATCTCGGTGTATTCACTACCCGGGACATGCCCCTCAGTAAATTGTTCATGCAATGGCAAGGGCTGCCTTCCGGCTATTCAAAAGGTCGCGAACGGAGTTTTCATTTCGGCACACGTGAGCACCATATCTGTGGCATGATCTCGCACCTGGGGCCACAACTTGCCATCGCAGATGGAGTGGCACTCGCGCACAAGCTTCGTAAGGAAGATAAAGTGTCATTGGCTTTTACGGGTGATGGCGGTACCAGCGAAGGTGATTTTCATGAGGCATTGAATGTGGCAGCTGTCTGGGATCTGCCGGTCATTTTCATTATTGAGAACAATGGATATGGATTGAGCACC
>CANGZN010000160.1 GCA_947458625.1 Chitinophagaceae bacterium | reverse complement strand
TGCAGACGGAACATTTCCTGGATACGGTACCAGGATACCACTTCCGATTTGATCAAAATGATCCCGAATAAAATACCGGCTACTGAGTATTTCCACTTCGTATAAATAGGTTCATCTATTTCTGATTGGTTCACGCACATCGCGTTGGTACTGCGTACTTCAAAATCGGTATCGACCGGTACCGATACGTAAGGACGTTCACTGTTTTCATGCATCGACATATCTTATAAATTAAAGCTTGAGTAAATAAGGGAGAATGAGATTGGCCATGATAAAGCCGCCTGCCATGAAGCAGCAAGTTGCTACCAAGGAAGGCCATTGCAGATTGCTAAGACCCATGATCGCGTGACCGGAGGTGCATCCGCCGGCATAGCGCGTTCCGAATCCGACCAAAAATCCGCCACCGATCATCATGATCAATCCGCGCGTAGTGGTCAGCGACTCCCAGGAAAATAAATCGAGGGGTACCAACGCTTTTGCTTCCTGTACGCCGTAGGTACTCAGCTCAGCAGTGAGTCGAGGATCGACAATAGGAGCAGCTCCCGAACTTAAAAAATGCGCCGCGAGATATCCGCCTACACCTACTCCGAATACAAAGAACAGGTTCCAGATCTCTTTTTTCCAGTCATACTGGAAGAACGGGATCTTGGCGGGCATACAGGCCGCACAAACGTGACGAAGTGAAGAGGAGATCCCGAAGGATTTATTTCCGATGATTAACAACAGCGGAACGGTGAGTCCGATCAGCGGTCCGGCCACATACCAGGGCCAGGGGTCTAAAAACCAGGATGGCATATACTATTTGATTTGTATGCAAATAAGAGATTTAATTGGAGTAAACTCGGTGACTGATGTCACATCCGTTTATTTTCCTCTAGCAGCTACAATAGGTTTGAACGGACCGAGTTTGTGCTGCTGCTCAGAAAAGCCGTCCGTATACGGACCGAACGGATGATCGAAAGGCTTCTTGGAAATATTGGGCCAGTCCTCCGAAAATTTCTTCTGTGGCCTCGGCATGCTATTCACATAGGCCGATACATCCCAGGATTCTTCTACAGTCAATTTCGGATTACCCGGCATGGCTTGATTGAAAGGCATGTTAGTGTACACATAACCCGCCATATTCGATAAGCGGAACAGTCCCGCCGATACATTGAAACTATACTCGCCCCAAAGTGGCGGGTACTCATATTCATTACCTGCCAGATTCAGCTGACCTTGTCCGTCGGCACCGTGGCAAGACTGACATTGATTCTGATAAACGATCTTTCCTTTCGCCGGATCCGCCGCACGATTCAGGTAAGCGATCTTCGGAATGCCACTGCCCTTTGGCTTATCACCTTTTTTTACATCGCTGCCCAGCCATTTGATATAGGCATAGATGGCTTTGTATTCGCGACTGTTACTATCGGGTGCCGTTCCATTCAAGCTGCGCTCAAAACAATCACTCACGCGTTTATAAATGGATTCCATGCCACCACTTCGATCTCGAAACTTAGGATAGGTAGAGAATACCGCACTGTAATTGTTACCATCGATCCGCTTTCCGGCGTCTAAATGACAATTCTGACAATTCATGCCATTGCTGATGGCTTTTACAGAACCATTCGGACCTAAATATCTTGCCGTGTGCGCGATCAGGTCTTGTCCGTATATCACTAGCTGCCGTTCTTCACCTTGTAATTCCTGGTCGACAAATAAACTGGGAGCGATCCAACTGCTGTCGGGTTTCTGTTCAGCTTGTTTATTAGTATCGCCGCTGTTGCGAGGGATCGAGAACAGCAACAACATGGCGGTGATGCCAAGGATCACATAAAGTATGGCGTTCGGGGGAAGGTGCTTTTTCATGATCGGTTATCTGAATTCGTAGGTGGTGCCTTGCAATTGTGTCAGCAGGGTAGGCGGGAAATCGGTGGCTGTCGCTCGGTTTTCCAATTTGGGTGCAATGGGAGAATTGACTTTGAGATATTCTTCTATCACATCGTGCATCAGTAAACCCAGGAGTTTGGGTTCTTTTACTTTTTCCATCCGACAGATCGTATCATCCGGATCCCCTTCGCGTTCACAGGCTACAATTCGATATTCTTTATTCAGATCGATGGGCTGTCCGCCTACTTTCACCCAATTCACACGCTTTCCGAATTCATTATTGATGGTGAAATTCACTTCCATGCCGGCATAACGCACGAACCAACCGCCGAATCGTTTGGAAGGATCTTTTGCGAATGCATTCTGTAATTCTTTTTCGAGCCAGTCCCACACTTGTTTGCCTGTCACCACACCGGTCTTGGCTTCACTGTCCACCGGCAACATATTCCATAAAAATTCTCTTGTAATCTCTGCTTTTCCTTTTTTGGAATCGATGGCCAGCGGCTGACAAAAACGGAATCCATTACTCAGCGCGATATCAGGCTTGAATTTCCATTGAATGGCATCGGTCAACAGATTATCCATCGGTGTCTCCATTACAAAATAGCGAACCAGTGGTGTGGTAGTAGTGCCGATCACGGTATCTAAATCTTTAGCAAATGGTGCACGAGCCTGATCGACCATCTGCTGGATCTTCTTATCGGCGGGATATTTGATCGGATCCACATCTATCAGTTCATATCGATAACGCTTCATCTTTCCGTTCTCTACTTCGATCTCCAATTTTCCCAGGAACGATCCGAAGGCACCGCATTCGATGACCTTCGCATATTTCCCTTCGATCGGCACACGGATGCGTTCGTGGGTATCGGCACCGATGATAAAATCAGTTCCTTCTACAGCGGGATTATTGGCAAGTCCGACCTGCTGGGCCAGCCCCATATGCGTCATCAGGATCACAATGCCACATCCTTCCACTTCGCGAAGTAGTTTGATGTATTTAGCAGCATTGGTATCAGCGTGTGCAAACTTGATGCCTTTGCTGTAATCGGGCGATTGACGCTTGGGAATCAGATGATCGGTGTATCCGACGAAACCGACTTTCACACCGGCGATGTATTTGGTCCAGTAGGGTGGGAAGATCAGTTCATTCGAATCATCGTGCCACATGTTGGCACAGATCTTGGCGGCATTGGCATGGCCCATGTCGTAGAGCATCTTGTGCTTTTTGTATACGACTTCCCAGTTGCCGGGCAGGATCAG
>CANGZN010000159.1 GCA_947458625.1 Chitinophagaceae bacterium | reverse complement strand
CATCTGTTCCCCTTACAGGCTGTACCCGGCGGAGTCATTCAACGGCAGGGTCATACCGAAGCGGCAGTCGATCTTTGTCGACTGACGAACCAACCCGAAGCGGGCATCATCTGCGAGATACTGGCGCCAGATGGCACCATGATGCGTCGGGATGCGCTTCGAGCATTTGCAGATAGTCATCAATTGAAGATGATCACCATTGAAGATCTGCGCGCGTATCGATATCAACAGGAGCAAATTTGCACAATGGTTGCCGAATCGCTGATTCCCACGGCGTATGGAGAATTTCAAATGAAGGTTTTCCGAAATATGATTACCGGTGTTGAGCATACGGTATTGGGTCAGAACCATAAACAAGAGAATAAACCATTGGTCCGTTTGCACAGCGAATGTCATACCGGTGATATATTCGGCAGTCAGCGTTGTGATTGTCGCGATCAGTTGCAGGGCGCGATGAAAGCCATTGCTGAAAACGGTCACGGTTGGCTGATCTATCTGAAAGGGCATGAAGGAAGAGGGATCGGTCTGGCTAACAAACTGAAGGCATATGCCCTGCAAGATCAGGGGCTAGATACGTACGCAGCTAACATTGAACTGGGATTTGCACCTGATCAACGGGAGTATCTCGAGGGAATTCAGATCCTGAAAAAGGTATGCTCCGAAGAATTTGTTTTGCTTACCAATAATCCGACTAAGGTTGAGGCCATTCGATCGGCCGGTCTTTCCTTTTCTGTTGCTGCCCATCCGGCAGCACCGAATGAACACAACCAGCGCTATCTATGGGAAAAACAAAAACTGGGTAAACACGCCAATAACATACTTATATGATCGCGATCGTCAAGGCTAACTTTAATCAGGAGATCACCGATAAATTATTAGCGGGTGCGGTAGCTGAATTGGATCAACGATCAGTTGCCCATAAAATATTTGTCGTTCCCGGAGCGGTTGAAACGGTGGGCTTGACCAAGCAGCTGCTGGATACTTCCTCTTACAAGGCGATCGTTGTGCTGGGTGCCGTGATCAAAGGCGAGACCGATCATTATCAATTTGTTTGTGACTATGTCACGCAGGGGTTGAGTCAGCTTTCGACGGTTGCCACCATCCCGATCATCTTTGGAATACTCACCACCTTTACCGAGGAGCATGCGCTGGAGCGGGCCTGTCCGTCCCGGATGAACAAGGGGGGTGAGTTCGCGGCCACGGCCCTGGAGATGATAAGCCTATATTTTTCTGTCCGTAGGAGTTAGAGGACGATATTAGGTTTCGCCCGACGCCCCTTTTGTCAGAATCTGTTTTTTCTGTTTCTGATCATTTTTTCAATTTCCACAGCATGGAAAACCACAGCGGCTCCTATGATGCATATTGTCAATTCCTGAAAAGTGAGCGGTGCGGTTTTTAGTATGTCATTTGCAAACGGAACATACAAAACTGCCAATTGTAAAAAAAAGGTGGCCGATACACTTACTAGCAGCGATGGGTTCGTGAGAAGATGCTTGAAAAATATCAACTCTTTTTCTCTTCGGATTGCCAGAATATGTGCTAGTTGAGATAAGCTAAGAACCGTGAACACCATCGATTGCCAATGGGCGTGATCATAGCTTAGTGCCCATGCTTGCACGCCGAGGGTGATGGCTGCCATGAGTAATCCAACCCAAACTATATGAAATCCTGTTCCTATAGAGAAGAGACTTTCGTTCGGATCTCGGGGAGGTTTTTTCATAAGGCCTGGCTCTGACTTTTCGTTGGCTAGGGTGAGCCCTGGGATGCCATCCGTTACCAAATTGATCCAGAGGATGTGGATCGGTAGTAAAGGAATTGGCATACCGAAAAAGGGCGCAAGTAACAGCGCCCATATTTCTGCACCATTGCAAGTCATGATGTACTTGACAAATTTTCGGATATTATCATAAATTCTTCTTCCTTCTTTTACGCCATTTACAATGCTGGCAAAGTGGTCGTCGGTCAGGATCATTTTTGCTACTTGTTTACTGACGTCGGTGCCCGCGATTCCCATAGCCACACCAATATTTGCGGCTTTGAGGGAGGGGGCATCATTCACCCCATCTCCGGTCATTGCCACAAAATGTCCTTTTTCTTGAAGCGTCTTAACAATCCTTAATTTTTGTTCAGGGGAAACGCGTGCGTATACTCTGATTTTTTCGATGCGTTCTTTGAACACCTCTTCACTGAGAAGATCAAGTTCCTTTCCTGTAATAGTCAACTCATCTTGCCCCAACAGGCCGATCTGTGTTGCGATGGCAGCAGCGGTTTTGGGGTGGTCGCCAGTGATCATAACGGTATGTATGCCTGCCGTTTTGCATTGACTGATCGCCTCTTTGACTTCGTTGCGTGGCGGATCGATCATACCTACGATGGCGACGGGAATGAGTTCTTTTTCCAGTTCATTGATGTTTTCTATCTCCTGAGGGGTGTTCAGGATCTTATATCCGTATACCATCACTCGTAAGCCTTCTCCCGATCTAGTAGCAACCTGTTGTTCTATAGCATCAACATTTACTTGTTTATTCCAGCAGCTACTTAGGCTTTCGGCAGCCCCTTTGGTTATGATGAGGTATCGGTTATCATACGCATGAACAGTAGTCATGCATTTGCGGTTTGCATCGAAGGGAATTTCACTGATCCGACGGAATCGTTCACGCAGTTCGAATAGTTCTTGTTTCCCATACTTGGATACAAAATATTCGGCCAATGCGATCTCTGTTGGGTCGCCCGACCAAGTTCCATCTTCGGTTTCCAACACATCCTGATTGAGGGCAAGGCAATGATGATAAATCGAGTTGCTGTAGGTTGAGGAATCAATCGGCAGGAGTTGATCAAACACTACAACCTTCATTTTATTTTGAGTGAGGGTTCCTGTTTTATCAGTACAGATATAAGTGACAGACCCTAGCGTTTCTACGGCATTTAATTTTCGAACTAGTACGTTTTTTTTGATCATTCTCTTGGCCCCTCGCGCTAATGCCACAGTGATCAAAGCGGGTAAGGCTTCTGGTATCGCGGCAACGGCTAATGAAATGGTAGTCAGTAGCATTTGCAACGGATCTTCTTTACGCAGGTATCCTATCAGAAATAAGGTGAGACATATGCCGATGATTATATAAGAAAGTTTTTTGCT
>CANGZN010000158.1 GCA_947458625.1 Chitinophagaceae bacterium | reverse complement strand
TGCTTCATGAATTCATTGGGGATCTCGGTATAGTGTAGCGCCGGACGGGTATGATGCACTTCATGATAGCCGTCGTTCCAACAGGTGTGATTGTATTTGGTGTTGATGCAATTGATGGTATTCTCATCCGGATCGCTGGGATCGATGAACGCGTGCTGCGTCCAGTTGCCGATCATCATCACGATGCGGGCAAATAAGAATGGGATCAGAAATATGAACAAAGTCGCTTGCCAGTTCACCAACCAAAGTGCAATACAGGCCAGGTAGAAGCTTATCTCTCCGAACGTGAGTCGCATGTAAAACTTCTTTCTGTTGCGGCTAAAGAAATAATTAAACGTGTCAATAAGACCAATGAACAGAAACCGACCCACATATTTCAGAAAATCGCCTAAACTGTCGCGCTGATAGCGCATGGTGGAGCTGGCATCCTCTTCATGGTTGTTTTCTACGTGATGCATGCCCATATGATGCACGAAATAGGTTTCGGGCGTGTGACCAAAGAAAGGGCAGACGATCCAGATCACATAGTTGTAAAGCCAGGTGTAAGGTTTTTTGAAAAGTTTCCGGTGACTGATGCAGTGCAGCATCAATCCGAATCGCCCCTTGAAGTATAGCTGCGAAATGTAGAAATATGGAATGAAGAGTAGCCACCATTGCCATCCGGTTAAGAGCGGTGTAAACAGGATAATGGCTACCGGGATCACCAGCAGGTGAATGCCGGTTAGCATGTGGATGAACGGGAGATCACGCTCATCGTTCAAGTAGTTGAGCCAAAAACGTTCATACCGGGAAAATCGCTCAGGACGTTTGTAGACAGGATCGGTGAGAATAGGCAATGCGCGCATGAGGAAATTCGGGTGTTACTATCCGGATAGGGTCTTGTTCCTGCTCAAATTAGGGAATTTACCCTCACTTGCTTAGGATTGTTTAGGAAATTCACGCACACCGGTTGTGGCGCCGCCTTCCAAGCTTAAACTCACCGGCGTGTTTGTTTGCCAATGTCCGCGGGTGAAATCGGGTACATCAACCGATTGGCCACGTTTACTAACGGATCGTTCACTGAGCGGCACGATTACACTCCAGGCAGCGGCATCATACACATCTTGATCGAGTGGTAAACCATTGCGTAAGCAATCGATCAGTCGCCAATCCATGATGAAGTCCATCCCGCCATGTCCGCCCACCTCTTTGGCAATGGCCCCGATGTGTTTGACGATAGGGGGGGTGTATTTTTCTTCCAGCTTCGTAAACTCTTCTTTACTGACGGTACTATGACCGAAGGCGATCCGTTGTGGAGAAGGCCATTTTTGGGCCATCCCTTTAGTGCCACTTAACAGATGTATGCGGGAGTAGGGTCGGGGTGTAGAAACATCATGTTGGATCATCATAGTCTTCCCTTTCAGGGTTCGAATGATCGTCGTATTCATGTTGCCACGGAAAGATTTTCCTTCATAGGGTTTCCAAATGGCATCTTCTTTTGCTTTATCAGTGGCCAGTGCTGCAAGTGAAAAATCAGTGGTGCTGATGCTGGTGAGGTAGTCCATCCGGTCGCCTCGGTTGATGTTCAGGCATTGTGCGATCGGACCAATTCCATGTGTGGGGTACAAGCTTCCGTTTCGTCCAACGTTTTCTTTCAATCGCCATTGCTCGGCGTAGGCGCTCTTATTGAATAACCAGTCTTTACTCAGGTCGTGTATGTAGGCTCCTTCAGCATGAACCAGTTCGCCGAACAGGCCATTGCGTGCCATGTTGAGTGTTAGTAGTTCGAAGAAGTCATAGCAGCAATTCTCCAGCATCATACAATGTCTGCGGGTCTTTTCAGAGGTTTCCACCAAGGCCCAGCAGTCCTCCAGCGTTTGAGCAGCGGGCACTTCTAGGGCAACATGTTTACCTGCTTTCATGGCCCGTAGGGCAATGGGCGTATGCAGATGCCAGGGGGTAGGCGTATATACCAAGTCCAGGTCCGCTTCATCACATAATGCTTTCCAGCCTTTCTCGCCTGAATAGCCAACGGCTTTTGGTCGGCTTAGTTTGGCCAGTTTTTGCTGAGCCGATTCCACCCGGTCTAGATATTTATCGCAAAGGGCTACGATCTCAACGCCATCAATATAGCTCAACCGTTCTACGGCATCGATTCCACGCATGCCCAAGCCGATGATACCGACCCGCACTACATTCAGTTTGGGGGCAGCATAGCCACACATATTAAATGGCTTTACAGCTGATCGGTCGTTGTTTTGATGAAGCGCTGCAAGCGCCGGATCAGCCGTAGCGAGTAGCGTGGATCCGGCAGCGAGTTGACGAAGGAATTTTCTTCTGTTGGTAGACATGATGAATGGAATGGGTAGGGAAGTTATAGAATTATCCCTCACGCTTCATCAGGGTTCGAGCAGATCGGGACGGCGATCTTGTGTACGTTGCACGGATTGTTCATGCCGCCAGTCTTCAATGAGTCGATGATTGCCACTCATCAGCGCGTCCGGCACTTTCCACCCTCGAAAATCTTCGGGCCGGGTATAAACTGGCGGAGCCAGTAAGTTGTCCTGAAACGAATCGGTCAGGGCAGATGTTTCATCATTCAATACGCCTGGTAATAAGCGGCCGATGGCGTCCACGATCAAGGCAGCAGGAATTTCACCGCCGCTGAGCACAAAGTCTCCGATGGAGAGTTCGAGTGTTACGAAATGATCGCGAATGCGTTGATCGATCCCTTTGTAGTGGCCGCAGATCATCAGCAGATCACCTCCCAGTGATAATTGGTTGGCGGTACGTTGGTCGAATCGTTTGCCGTCGGGGGTCAGATAAATGATCTGGTCGTAGGTTCTTTTTTGGGAAAGTTCTTCGATGGCCTTGGCGAGCGGTTCACACATCATGACCATACCGGCACCACCTCCGTATTGATAATCATCCACCTGACCGTATTCGTTTACGGCCCATTGTCGAAGTTGATGTACGGCAATGGAGAGCAGGCCTTTGTCCTGTGCGCGTTTCATCATGCTATGGGCAAAAGGGCTCTCAAGCAGTTCCGGGAGCACGGTGAGGATATCGATGTGCATACGGCAAAGATACCGATCGGATGAAAATGGGAGACCCCCGGGGAACCGGGGGTCGGCCTTGAAACAAAAACCAACGATAGCCCCC
>CANGZN010000157.1 GCA_947458625.1 Chitinophagaceae bacterium | reverse complement strand
CTGAAGGACGTTCGTTTTTCAACCTTGCAGCGGATCGTGAACGAAGGTCTGGGCGGGGAATTAAAAATCGCCATTAAGGTTTAAAAGATGGGCGTTGAGGGTTGAGAGGGAGGGATGGAAGATGGAAGATCGAAGTTTGGGTTTGGAGTTTTCAAACTTCGATCTTCCATCACTTCATGTAATTTAACGTCATGAAATACGCGATCACGCTCACATACGCGCTCCTGATAATGGCCGCGCTCCGTGCCCAAGATCCCACACCCTCAGCCGGCCGCATCGAACGCATCGATTCGCTGAAATCAAAATATGTTACCCCGCGTAATGTAGATGTGTGGCTGCCTGAAAGATACGATCCCGCGAAAAAATATGCCGTGCTGTATATGCACGACGGACAAATGCTGTTCGACAGCACCCTCACCTGGAACAAACAATGCTGGAAGGTGGATGAAACGATGCATGCATTGGTCAGCGAGAAAAAAATCCCCCCGACCATCGTGGTGGGCATCTGGAACGGCGGCGTCACGCGTCACCCCGACTACTTCCCACAAAAACCATTCGATGGACTGTCCCAGTCAGACAAAGACAAAATCACCAACGAACTCCAAGAGAAAGGTCGAACCCAAGCTAGCTTCCAACCTCAATCGGATAACTACCTCCGATTTCTGGTGGAAGAATTGAAACCGCTCATCGACAGACGATATTCTACCTACACGGATGCGGCGCACACCGCCATCGCCGGCAGCAGCATGGGCGGACTCATCTCCCTATATGCCATCTGCGAGTATCCAAACATTTTTGGCAATGCCGCCGGACTCAGTACCCATTGGCCCGGCGTATTTTCAGTGGAGGGCAATCCTTTTATTCCCGCTCATGTCGCGTATCTCCAAAAAAATCTACCCGACCCGAAAACACACCGAATCTATTTAGATGGAGGTGACCAAGAACTGGATGCCCTCTATCCCCCCTTGCTCAATCAAGTTGAACAGGTCCTCCGCCAGAAAGGGTTCACCGACAAAAACGGTCGGGCGGTCGTGATAAAGGGAACCGGACATTCGGAAAAGGCATGGGCGGAGCGATTGCCGGAGGTAATGCAGTATCTCCTTGGTGGAACGTTGAGGTAGTTTAGCAAGTTTAGAGAGTTTAGACGGTTGAGATTTCGAGGCCTGACCGTGTCTCAACCTCCTCAACCCTCTCAACCACCTAAACTAAAAGTCAAAATATTTACTGAAAATCAATAAGTTACAAGGGTGCGATAAAAAATACTCGCCCAAATTCTCCTTTTGAAAACTGTTTTCGACTAGTTTCGCGCTCCCAATTTCACCGTGGCCGGGATAGCGGCTGCACAAATTAAACATCATGAGTAAACTGCATTTCACTACGAAGCATGCGAACGAGGCTACCGTGAAGCGCAACTGGTATGTTGTGGACGGTACTAATCAAACCGTTGGACGTATGTGTTCCCGTATCGCAGCCATTCTGCGCGGGAAGAACAAAGCCTGTTACACCCCTCACGTTGACACCGGTGATTATATCATCGTGACCAATGCGGAGAAGGTAGTATTGACCGGCAACAAAATGGATCAGAAGATTTATGATCATTACACCGGTTATCCGGGTGGTCGTAAAGAGGAGACAGCTGCCAACCTGATCAAGCGTCGTCCTGAGGTATTGATCGAGCGCGCCGTAAAAGGTATGCTTCCCAAGAATCGCCTCGGACGCAAGATGTACAAGAAACTCTTCGTGTACGTAGGTGCTGCCCATCCGCATGGTGCACAACAACCTAAGGAATTGAATTTCTAAGCCCCTTTAAAAAACGATAAATGGAAAAGCAAAAAAATAGCGTCGGCCGTCGTAAAGAAGCGGTCACCCGTGTATTCGTCACGAAAGGTGGCGGACAGATCCTGGTCAACGACAAGGATTACAAAGTGTATTTCCCACTGGTCTATTTGCAGAACCAGGTAGAGCGTCCGTTGAAAACAGTGGACATGCTCGACAAACTGGATGTGAAGATCAACGCCACGGGTGGTGGTGTGAAAGGACAGGCTGAAGCAGCCATGCTGGGTATCGCCCGTATTCTGGTTGACATGAATCCTGAACTGCGTCCCGCACTCAAGGCGGCCGGATTGCTCAAGCGTGATCCCCGTTCTGTGGAGCGTAAGAAATTCGGTCATAAGAAAGCTCGTCGTAGCTACCAGTTCTCTAAGCGTTAATCGAAATCATCCATTAAAAAAGATCATTCAACTCATATGGAAAATAACACCTCGTTACAGCAGCAGTTACTGGATGCCGGCGTGCATTTCGGTCACCTGAAAAAGAAGTGGAACCCCAAGATGTTACCCTACATCTTCGCCGAGAAAAAAGGCATCCACATCATCGACCTCAATAAGACCGTCGATTGTTTGCAGGAAACGGCTGCTGCCCTGAAGCAGATCGCCCGCAGCGGACGTAAGATCCTGTTTGTCGGCACCAAGAAGCAAGCCAAAGACATCGTGCAGGAATGTGCACAGCGCGTAGGCATGCCTTTTGTCACCGAGCGTTGGCTGGGTGGTATGCTCACTAACTTCCTCACTATCCGCAAGAGTGTGAAGAAGATGCAGAGCATTGAAAAAATGCTGGGTGACGGATCCTTCGACAGCATCACGAAGAAAGAGCGTCTGACACTCAGCCGCGATAAGGATAAGATGGAGAAAGTATTGGGTGGTATCGCACAGCTGGGTCGTGTACCTGCTGCGTTGTTCCTCGTGGACATCGGACATGAGCACATCGCTTTGGCGGAAGCCAAGCGTTTGGGTATCCAGACCTTCGGATTGGTTGACACCAACTGTGATCCGAACAAGGTGGATTTCCCGATCCCTGCGAACGATGATGCCACTAAGTCCATCACGATCCTCGTGAACTACATCACCGCTGCCATTGCGGAAGGTCTGGCGGAGCGTCAGGCTGCCAAGGAAGATGATGTAGAAGAGATGACCGATGATGAGAAAGAGCGTAAAGCCGCTAAACTCCTTGCCGAAGCAGAAGCTGAGGGAGGAAAAGGTGGCGGACGCCGTGGTGGTCCGGGTGGTGGTGGTGGCGCACGTCGCCGTACGCCTACCCGTCGCTAATCGGATCGGCTTGTGAATGTGAACGTTCCGTTTCGGCGGAACCATGTTGAATCATTAATCAATCGAATCATGTCAACCGTAACAATCAGTGCACAGGATATAAATAAACTTCGTCAGGCTACCGGCGCCGGTATGAT
>CANGZN010000156.1 GCA_947458625.1 Chitinophagaceae bacterium | reverse complement strand
TGCATGTGGGACTGGAAACACGTCTGCCCTTCCTATCACATGAATTGGTTGAATTCATTTTTTCACTCCCCTCCAACATGAAAATCCGCCAGGGCTGGCGCAAATGGATCCTCCGCCAATCGATGGAAAATCGACTGCCCCGTACCATCACCTGGAATCCACAAAAGATCGGATACGAAACCCCACAGGTGAAATGGATGCAACAACCCGACATGCAAGCAGCCATTCAGGCCTCCCGAAAAATTTTGGTCGACCAACAGATCCTTTCCCCGGGCGTGTTAGAACAACCGATCCGGCCGACCGATATCCTGCAAGCACAACAAAAGGATTGGCGATATTTCTCCCTTGCCCAACTCTTTGACTGATTAATACTCATCTTTGCTTTCATAAATCAACCGCATGAAACCTGCTACTCAATTCATTCACGCCGGCGCTCACCCCGATCCCACCACCGGCGCCATCATGACGCCCATCTTCCAAACATCTACCTACGTTCAGGAAGCACCGGCCACACATAAAGGATATGAATACGCGCGCAGCCAGAACCCGACGCGCACCGCACTAGAGGAAGCACTGGCCATCATAGAGCAAGGAAAATACGGACTCGCATTCAGCAGTGGCGTTGCAGCTACCGATGCCGTCATCAAACTCCTGAACCCCGGAGATGAAGTGATCTGCGCCAATGATATGTATGGTGGTACCTATCGCTTATTCACCAAAATATTCGAACGCTTCGGCATCGTATTCAAACCGGTCGATACCACCAACGCAGAAAATGTAGCGGCTGCCGTAACATCCAATACCAAGTTGGTATGGCTGGAAACACCGACCAATCCGCTGATGAACATCACGGATATCGAAGCAGTGGCCACCATCACCAAAAAACACAACCTGATCCTGGTGGTCGATAACACCTTCGCTTCACCAGCCCTACAAAATCCGCTGACGCTCGGTGCCGATATCGTGATGCACTCGGCAACTAAATACCTGGGCGGACACAGCGACGTGATCCAAGGTGCCTTAGTGATGAACAGCGCCGAACTCCGCGAGAAATTATATTTCATTCAAAAAAGTTGCGGCGCAGTGCCTGGTCCGATGGACTGTTTCCTCGTACTACGCGGCATCAAAACACTGGGCGTTCGAATGAAAGCACATTGTGAAAACGGGGCCATCATCGCCCATTGGCTGCGCAATCACCCGAAAGTGGCCAAGGTCTATTGGCCAGGATTTGAAGATCATCCAGGTCATGCCGCTGCCAAAAAACAAATGCGTGACTTTGGCGGCATGATCTCCTTCGAGCTGAAAAACGACAGCCTCGACGAAGTCAAGCGCGTGCTGTCGAAGACACATCTCTTCTCACTCGCCGAAAGTTTAGGTGGTGTAGAGTCGCTCGTGAATCACCCCGCCAGCATGACACACGCCTCCATTCCGCGCGAAGAACGCATCAAAAACGGTCTGCGTGATTCACTGATCCGTCTCAGCGTGGGCATTGAGGATGCAGAAGATCTCATAAAGGATCTGGACCAAGCCATCGGGTAGACAATGAACAAAAAAAAGATCCACGAGTTGTTGGAACAAAAGTTCCGACAATACAACCAAAGATCTTTTATTCCCCACGACCCGATCGCGATCCCGCATCAATTTACCCAACAAGCCGACATCGAGATCGCGGGCTTCTTCGCCGCCATCTTTGCCTGGGGCAATCGTACAACCATCCTCAATAAATCACGTGAATTGTTGACGTTGATGGATGATGCGCCACACCAATTCATTACGCAGCACCGAGAGAAGGATCTGAAAAAGTTACTGGCTTTCAAGCATCGCACATTTCAATCGATCGATCTACTCTACTTCGTTGAATTCCTGAAACATCATTACGGCCTTCACCACACACTTGAATCCGCCTTTGCACTTGCAAAGGGCAGTATGGAAAATCGCCTCATCGCCTTTCATGACTATTTCTTCTCATTACCCGAGGCGCCCGACCGAACTCGCAAACACGTGGCCAGTCCCCAACGCGGCTCCACCTGCAAACGACTGAACATGTTTTTACGTTGGGTGGTACGTAAAGACAAGATGGGAGTAGACTTTGGAATCTGGAATTGCATCAAACCTTCAGAGCTGATCTGTCCCATCGATGTGCATGTGGCCCGAGTTTCACGTAAATTGGGATTGATCCAACGAAAACAAACCGATTGGGGCACCGCGATCGAGCTGACCGAATCCCTGAAGGAGTTCGATGCAATCGATCCCGTCAAATACGATTTCGCTTTATTCAGCCTGGGAGTGAATGAAAAATTCTGACATGCAAGACCCGATCCGAGAGCAACTGCAAACGACCGTTGGATGTGACCTACCCGAAACGAATTGGAAGATCCGGCTGGTGGATGAGATCCGTTACCTGCTGGAACATGATTTTCATAAACTCATCTCCATCCTGTATCGAATGGACGTATCGGAAGGAAAACTGCGCGGATTGCTTCAGGAGAATCCCGATCAAGATGCCGCCGAACTGATCGCAGCCCTGATGCTGGAACGTGCAGCGAAACGACAAGAAACAAAGGAAGAATTCGGACAAAATCAACCTGATGACGACACAGAAGAGAGGTGGTAACTCTTACTGCTTTTGACATCGACTCAGCAGCACGTTGAATGCCGGATGATTACGATATTTTTTGAATTGATACTCCAAGTCCTTACAGGTTATCCAATCCCTATCAAGCAGATTTTCTGCTAATTCGAGTGCGCTTTCAAACTCGCTTTTGCGCAAATACAACCACATTAAAAGATACTGCAACTGGAGTTTGTAATCATCGTAAAAAAATGGAATGTTAGCTTGAACTATGCTAAGTGCCTCATCCGTTTGTTTATTCTCAACCATGAGGTCTACTAACGGGACCAAATAATAAGGCAAGTTGGAAGAATCAAGCTCGATTGCCTTGCGATAACAAATCATAGCAGAATCCAAATCCGGCCTCTTTTTTGTCTGATAATATTTCCCAAGTGTATAAAAATAATCGGCTTCTTGCTGTTTGCTTTTGGCCATAAAATATGCACTTTGAAGGGCCTTCAAGGATATGGGTTTACGATAGAACTCCTGTTGAAAACGATAAAGCATGAGCAGATAGGACACATCGAAATCCCAAGCTCTCATTTTCAAGCGATTGACAAAATCGCTGGCAGCTACAAAATCTCGCTCAGAGACACAATACCTATAGTACCTGTCATAGGCATCCAAATTATTAGGTGAAATATCTAAACTCATCTTGAGATATA
>CANGZN010000155.1 GCA_947458625.1 Chitinophagaceae bacterium | reverse complement strand
AGTCCGTCATAGATCTCACTGCTGGGAAAAATAAACCCATATTCCTTACAATGGGCGATGATCGCGGGGAGTTGATTCGTCTCGTTGGCCATGGGCGCAAATATAAGTCGATTCACTGCAGCTTGGGGTTATCACGGTGCCGATCGACATCCCGATCCGTTTTCTTCCGGAGATTTTTTTCGAAGGCCTCCGTCAGGTTCACACCGGTCTGATTGGCGAGGCAGATAAGGACCCACAATACATCAGCCATCTCATCGGCCAATCGATCAGGAGACTCTCCCTGCTTGAAACTTTGATCACCATACGTACGCGCCAGGATCCGTGCCAGTTCACCGACCTCCTCGGTGAGGATCGCCATATTGGTGAGTTCACTGAAATAACGAACTCCGATGGTACGGATCCACTGATCCACCTGCTGCTGGGCCTCTTCGATCTTCATAGTTTATTCTTTGTTTTTTGTATCGATCCAAATGGTGACCGGACCGTCATTGACCAATTCCACTTCCATCATGGCACCGAATACTCCTGTCGGAACCGGTTTAGACAGATCAGCTTCCAATTGGAAAATCATTTTTTCATACATGGGTTTGGCAAAATCAGGACGGGCCGCACGAATAAAAGAAGGACGATTTCCCTTCTTGGTGGCTGCATGTAGCGTGAACTGGCTGACCAACAATATGTCGCCGTTAACATCGGTCAGTGACAGATTCATCAAACCCTGATCGTCGTCAAACAATCGAAGTCCCACGATCTTTTTACTGAGCCAGATCAGGTCCTCTTCCGTATCCGACTCCTCCACCCCCAGCAACACAAGAAAGCCCTTGCCAATGGAACCGGATAGATTACCCTCGACCTTAACAGATGCTTTGGTCACTCGCTGGATCAATGCCCGCATGAAGAATGTAACTTTGAGGATAAAGGTACCGATCAAGCCCCGACGACCCATGAGACCCCAAGATCTTATTCCACACATCCGCTTTCAAACCACCCGCAGCGGCGGTAAAGGGGGACAAAATGTAAATAAGGTTGAAACAGCCGTCATCGCTTCTTTGAACATCGATACTCCCGGTCTCTTCACTGACGAACAACGTGCGCTGATCCATACAAAACTCAGCAACCGTATCAATGCCGAACAGGAACTGCAGGTCAAATCACAAGTACACCGATCGCAGTTGGCAAATAAAGAGGAGGCCATTGAAGTGCTTTATAAACTGATCCGACGGGCATTGGAAAGAAAAAGACCCCGCATCGCCACACAAGTAAATCGCGCAGCCAAAGAGAATCGCTTACAAGGAAAACGGATACAGGGAGAACGCAAATCGAATCGAAAAAAATTCAGACCCGATTCGGAATGAACCGCTTGATAAAACTCATACTGACCATCGGGCTGTTCGGGTTGCTTTCTGGGTGTAAAAAACAATCCGATCGGCTGCATACGGTTAAGATCCAAACGCCCAGCGGATTTCCGGTAATGGAGCAGTCGGTTGATGCGTTGAATCTGACAGTAGAAGGCATCGCATTGGGGCGACGACTTTTTTACGACAAGCAACTTTCAGCTGACGTGTCAGTCTCTTGCGGTACCTGTCACGAACAACGAGCGGCTTTTGGGACATTCGAACACGACCGCAGCCACGGTGTATTCAACTCACACACCCTACGCAATGCTCCGGCACTTTTCAATCTGCTCTGGCAAAAAAGTTTTCATTGGGATGGCGCGTATGGTTCGATCCACGAGGAAGCCGCCCAACCGCTGACCGGATCCGTTGAAATGGGTATGAACTTCGATCGGATCAAAGAATATTTACAACAGGATGCCTCCTACCGGGAATCTTTCAAGCGCGTGTACGGAACCTGGTTCATTCGACCCGAACTGATCACGAACGCGATCAGCCAATTCACCGCCACCTTTATTTCTGCGAACAGTAAATATGACCGGGTAAAACAGGGAAGAGATGTATTTGATCCGTACGAGCAGTCCGGCTATCAGCTTTTTCAGTCCAAGTGCGCCAGCTGCCATACTGAACCCTTATTCACCGATCATAGTTTTCGGAATATCGGGCTGCCCATCGATCCAAGTTTGAATGACCTAGGCAGATTCCGAATTACTGGAAACATCACGGACTCGCTTAAATTCAAAGTGCCCAGCCTGCGTAATGTTTCAGCCACTGCAAACTATATGCACGACGGCCGGTTTGCTACCGTGCAACAAGTCATTCGACATTATCGTTACGGAGTTCAACGATCGACCACGATTGACCCCTCGTTGCAAAATGGGATCGTAATGACTGATGTAGACGAGTACAACCTGATGCAATTCCTGAAATGCCTGACAGACTCCTCTTTCCTCAAAGAGCCACGCCTGTCAAGACCCTACTGAAATCAGTTGCTTCTTTTGGCCTTCAGCACTTCTAATGCCGTCTGCTTGGCGGAGATCTCCTTTTCGGTATCTAGCTGATTCGACAAATTCGTCTGCAGTTTCTTCTCGAGATCGATCTGTTCCGATTTCAATGTGGAGAGTTTCTTTTGGGTTTTGATCACTTGATCTTCCTGAGCCTTGATCTGCAATTCCAAGTATTCACGTTGAACGGACGCTTCCAAAGAGGACATAAATCGCTTCACCTTTCGGATCTCATCCTCCTTCATATCTGTTTTCTGGTTTACCAAGCCCTTCATTATGACCAGCGTCAGCGTGGCTCCTTCGGTTGATTTTTTACTCCGCGATTCCACCTTCACTAGATAGTCCTGCTTTTCGTCCGTCAGCTCCTTCACAAATGCGTCTTTGAATGTCTTAAACCCTTTATCCTTATTGAAGATTCCTTTCTCTTCAACGGGCTTGTATCCTAATTCCTGAAAGAATTTCACGATGGCCAGGTCAACCGCCTCTGCAGAAGCCGCATAATCACATAAAAAAGCATCTTGTCTCTTTTTGTCATATTCCACCTTCCCCTCATATGGCTGCGCCAAAACAGCCGTTGAAACGAAAAGGCCTACCAGGAGTAGAGAAATAGTACGCATGCGGAAGTGTTTTTCCAAATATATGATGAGGAGATGAAAGTTGAGGGATGAGGGTTGAGGGTTGAGAGTTGAGAAATACTCATTCATATAAATAACTCAACCCCCAACCCTCATCCCTCAACCAACTTTTCTACATTTGTCAAAAGCCCCCTCTCCTTGAGCCCTGTCAAGAAACTGGCCGGACAGACCCTTTGGTACGGACTGCCCACCATCGCAAGCCGATTCCTCGGTTACCTGATGAACCTTTCACTGCCGCTGTTTTTTGCTGAACCCGCTACCACCGCCGACCTCACCCAACTCTATGCCCTGATTCCGTTTCTGAATATCCT
>CANGZN010000154.1 GCA_947458625.1 Chitinophagaceae bacterium | reverse complement strand
CTATGGTATGCAGTTGCAGTCGAGTGTGACCCTTTTCAATTGGTTTGCTCGTAAATACAATACCGAGTCGAGTAAGCTTAGCTGGGAAGCCGATCGCGAACAGACCAAGAAGACGAAAGACGATATAGCCTTAAACGTCGCTGTTGCCTACTTGCAGGCGCTTTTGGCCAAGGAGCAGGTTCGTTTGTCGCAAGTACAATTGGACCTGACCCGTACGCAATATCTAGCCACTCGTCGCCGGGTAGAAGCAGGTGCTTTGCCCGAGTTGAATGCCGTGGAATTGGAAGCGCAGGTGGCCAGAGATAGTGCTTCGCTAGTCAGTGCAGAGGGTTCCGTGCAGTTGTTGTTGTTGCAATTAAAAGCCTTGTTGAATCTGGATGCCGGTCAGCCTTTTAATATCGCTACACCGCCGGTGGAATCGATCCCCTTGTTGCCATTCTCAGAACTGCAGCCGGAGGTGGTATACACCGCTGCTGTTACCCTGCTTCCACAACAAAAAGTGAATGAGTTGCGGTTGATGGCGGCCAGGAAGCAATTACAATCGGCCCGCTCAGCTTTGTATCCCTCCATCAGTGCATTCGGTAATCTCGCCACCAACGCGATCTCTTTCAAGAAGGCGATCTATGAGCAGGTATTGACGGGTTATTCGCCTACCGCTCTACGGGTCAATGCAGGTGGTGGTACGTTTTATCCGGTCGAGTTGCCCAATTATATCGACGGATCGAATGTGGTGGGGTATTTCCGTCCGGGTCCCATTTCAAATCAGTTCAGCAAGAATTTCGGTCAGAGTATCGGTATTGGGTTGAATGTTCCGTTGTTCAACGGACAATCAGCGCGCATCAACTGGCAGCGTTCTCAATACACAGTCCAGCAATGGGCTTTGCAAAAAGAGCAGGGGCAGCTGCAATTGAAGCAAGACATCTATAAGGCATACACGGATGCCGCAACCGCTTTGCAGCAATTCACGGCACGTCAGCGTTCGGTGGCAACCGCGGAGAAGGCTTTTGACTTTGCATCCAAGCGCTACGAGCTGAATTTGCTCTCTGCTTTCGATCTCAATAACAGTCGCAACAATCTGCTCAGTGCTCGTTCGCAGTTGTTGTTAGCTCATTATGATTTTGTCTTTAAGATGAAGTTGTTGGAGTTTTATAGGGGGCAGGGGCTTAAACTTTAATTCACGTACAATCGCATATTTATGTTCAAGAAGCTGAAGAAAAAATGGTATTACGTTTTGATCGTTGTAGCCCTGTTGGTTTGGGGTGTATCCCGTATTACCGGTGATCGTGACAGTGGGGAGAAAGTAGCGGTAGGAAAAGTGGTGAAGCGAACCATCACTGAGTCTGTCAATGCCAGTGGCAAGGTGTATCCCGAAGTGGAAGTAAAGATCAGTCCGGATATCTCCGGTGAGATCACAGAGCTCAATGTAGAGGAAGGTGACAGCGTCACGAAAGGTCAGGTGTTGGCTCGCATTTATGCCGATATCTATGCATTGCAGCGCGATGAGGCGAGTTCTCGCGTACAGCAGACTTCTGCTTCGGTGCGTAACACACAGGAAAGTTTAGAGGGCTTGCGTGCGAATCAGGAGCAAGCGCAGATGAATTACGACCGGAATAAAAAATTGTACGAGGATAAAGTCATTTCTAAGGCGGAGTTGGAGCAATTTGAGACGAGTTTGCGTTCAGCGAAGGCCAACTTGCGTGCAGCCGAGCAAACCTTACAGTCGCTTCAGGCAACGGTGCAGGGATCGAGAGTCGGATTAAGCCGGGCGGATAAAGACCTGGGTCGTACTACACTCACGGCCCCAATGAGTGGTGTGATCTCTTCTTTGAAAGTCAAGAAGGGAGAGCGGGTGGCAGGAAATAGTTTCAATATCGGTACTGAGATGATGACGGTAGCGGATATGTCTATCATCGAAGTCCGCGTGGATGTAGGCGAGAATGATATTGTGAAGATCCACATCGGTGATTCGGCGGATGTGGAAGTGGATGCTTACAGCAAAAGAAAATTTGCGGGGGTGGTGACAAAAATCGCCAGCAGTACAAGATCCGGAACAGCTCTTGCCAGCGCGAATGACGTGACCAATTACGAGGTGCGGATCCGTTTATCGCCCGACTCATATCAAGACTTGCTGAAGCAACGGTTTCCGTTTCGTCCGGGTATGAATGCCAGTGCAGACATCAAGACGCGTCGCGTGGAGAATGTATTGGCGGTACCGATTGCTGCGGTGACGGCACGTTTGAAGGGTGGCGATGAAACGATGGCTGATAAAAAGAAAGAACAGACCGAAGCGAAGGGAATGGATCAGAACGCGGAAGCAGATATGACAGGCACGGATCTGGAAGAGGTTGTATTTGTGACTCAGCCGGATGGTACTGTGAAAAAAGTGGTGGTGACGACCGGTGTGCAGGACATCAACTTCATTCAGGTCCTTACCGGATTGAAAGGGGATGAGGAAGTAGTCGTGGCGCCGTTCGCGTCGTTGAGTAAAAACTTGAAAAATGGCGGTAAGGTAACCGTGGTACCGAAAGAGAAACTCTTCGAAAAGAAGTAATTTGATCGCATGTCGGATGCAACCACACGGATCGCGGTCATAGGAAGTGGCAGTTGGGCTACGGCACTGGCTAAAGTACTGACCGATAATGGTCACTCCATCGGCTGGTGGGTGCGGGATGCTTCCATCGTTGATTCCTTCAAGCGAAAGCGTCATAATCCAAGACATCTCACCGGGACTCGCTTTCCGATCGAACGAATTGAATTTTCAACGGATATCGATGCTGTTGTACGCGCAGCTGATTGGGTATTGATCGCGGTGCCCGCTGCTTATTTGGAATCTGCTTTAAAAGGTTCTGATCCGCTGGTATGGAAGGGAAAGAAAGTGATCTCTGCCGTAAAGGGTTTATTGCCGGGCAGCAATTTGTTATTGAATGATTTTCTCTTGCAACATGCCGGGTTGCCGCTCACGGATTATTTCGCTTTACTGGGTCCGAGTCATGCCGAAGAGGTAGCTGCTGAAAAACTTTCTTATCTCACTTTTTCGGGGATGGATACGTCGGTCGCTGAACAGATCGCAGCTCGTTTTTCCAACGACTACATCAATACGCTGGTGAATGATGATATTCTCGGTGTTCAGTATGCGGCGATCTTGAAGAATGTTTATGCCTTGGGTGCGGGTATCGCCAACGGATTGGATTATGGTGATAATTTTCTGAGTGTATTGATCGCGAATGCGGCCGATGAGATGGCCGGGTTTTTGAAGAAGCTTGGCGCCTATCATATTGTTGTAGGGGAGCAGGAGTCGGAAGATCCCGTTACGCATCGGATGATGCCCAATTATGCGGCATCTGT
>CANGZN010000153.1 GCA_947458625.1 Chitinophagaceae bacterium | reverse complement strand
TTTGCGGCACTTGCCTTCAAGATTATGACCGATCCGTTCGTGGGTCGTTTGGCGTTCTTCCGCGCTTACTCTGGTCACCTTGATGCCGGTTCGTATGTACTAAACGTTCGCAGTGGAAAGAAAGAGCGTATCAGCCGGATCATGAAAATGTTTGCCAACAAGCAAAATCCGATCGATTTCATCGAAGCAGGTGATATTGGTGCGGCCGTAGGATTCAAAGAGATCAAGACCGGAGATACACTGTGTGATGAGAACCATCCGATCACGCTGGAGAATATGTTCATCCCAGAGCCGGTGATCGCGATCGCGGTTGAACCAAAGACACAGGCCGACGTCGATAAGATGGGTATGGCTATCGCCAAGCTCGTGGAAGAAGATCCTACGTTGCGTGTGAATACAGATGAAGAGACTGGTCAAACCATCCTTCGCGGAATGGGTGAGTTGCATCTCGAGATCATCATCGATCGTATGCGTCGTGAATTCAAGGTAGAAGTGAATCAGGGTGCGCCTCAGGTAGCGTACAAAGAGGCATTCACTGCCACTATCGAGCATCGCGAGACACTCAAGAAGCAAACGGGTGGTCGTGGTAAATTCGCTGACATCGTATTTAATCTCGGTCCGGTTGACGAAGAATGGCAGAAAGAGAATCCTGATAAGCGATATCAGTTCGTGAATGATATTTTCGGTGGATCTATTCCACGTGAATTCGTACCGGCTATTCAAAAAGGATTTGAGCAAGCGATGAATACGGGGGTATTGGCTAACTATCCTGTTGCGAATCTGAAGGTCCGCGTATTCGACGGAAGCTTCCACGCGGTTGACTCCGACTCCATGTCATTCGAGCTTTGCGCCAAGCAAGGTTTCCGCGAAGCCGCTCGTAAAGCAAAGCCTGTGTTGCTGGAGCCCATCATGAAAGTGGAGGTGGTAACACCTGATCAGTATATGGGTGATGTGACTGGTGACTTGAACCGTCGTCGTGGTATGATGGAAGGTATGGATAGCCGTGGCGGTGCACAGGTGATCAAAGCTAAAGTGCCCCTGAGTGAAATGTTCGGATATGTGACCCAACTCCGTTCACTTAGCTCCGGTCGTGCCTCTTCTACGATGGAGTTTTCTCACTACAATCCGGCTCCGAATAATATCGCGGAGGAAGTGATCGCAAAAGTGAAAGGTAAGGCGAACGCCTAATCGATCAACACAACTATACAGAGATCCCGATCGGTAACGATCGGGATTTTTTATACCCAGTTGAGTTTGATGTGGTCGATCCCTTCCCGTTCGATCGATGCTTTAATTTTTTCTAGTGCGGGTAACTGTTCAGGGATCTTGGTCTCATGTGTTTCCACGTACAGACGGTCGAATAGTCCCCATGCTTTCTCTTGCAAGATCTTTTCGAGGATGGCGATCTCGGCTCCTTCCACATCGAGTTTGATCAGGGAAACGCGTTTTGGGTTGCTCCTGAGAAATTCGATCAGGTCGATCAGGTTTACTTCTCGGCTTCGGCCGGTATCGATGTTCTTCTTCGCGGCGATCAGAGAGGAGCCGACGGTGAAGGCGGTATCATCTTCCATTCCTTCTGCATGGTCGAACAAGGGAAGTACATCAGCTTTGTCCCATACGCCTTCATTACGCAAGGTGACATTCTTCAAATGCCCGCATCTTTTTTGTAGTTGGCTGAAGGCTCGGGGGTCTGGTTCAAAGGCGATGATCTGTGCGCCGGTGGTGGCCAGGAATCGGGTGATGTATCCAACGTTGGCGCCGCAGTCTAGTACCAGATCGCATTTGCCTAATCGGAACCAATCGGGAATCAATTTGAAATAACTGATGCCGATGGCACCGGCATTCAGGAATTGACGTTTTAGCAAGGAGAATCGAAACGACATGCGGACAAATCTACTTTGATTCTGTGAGGGGATCTCGGAAAATATAGAGGGCACCCGGCAGCGCGGTCAGCAGTGTCACTCCATAAAAAAGCAAACTGATCATCAGCGCTTTCTCGATCGGTAATCCAATCCACTGGGCACCTTGTATGGAGGCAAATTCACGGATGCCCAATCCGCCTCCGATGGATATGGGCAATACGGATAGCGCTGCAGCGGATAGAAACACCAGCATGTATTTCAAGCTGTCGGGCGTAAGGTTCATGGACAGGATCAACGAAAAAACGGTCAGCACCACCAGCAGTTGCACGCCTGCCCCAAGCCAGAAGGTTCTGTTGAATCCTTTTGCTTGCTGGGGTAGGAGCTTTTTCAAAAGTTGTTGACTGAATGGGATCAATAATCCGGCACCGATCAGCCCTGAAAACGTGACCCAGGACCGGGGTAGTACCAATACGTACAAGATGGCCAGTATCAGCATCAGGGATAATAAACCACTGAACCGGTCGAGCAGCACTGCCAGCGTCAGTGATTTTCGGCTGAGGCCGGGGGCCTTGCCCAGCACCATCACTTTATAGGCATCACCTGTGATGGCTCCGGGCAGGAGCAAGTTGTAAAGCATACCCAGCCAGAATAGACGCCTGTTAGCGCGTTCAGTCAACTGCAGGCCGATGAGCTTAAAATTGATATTCAGTCTTCTGGATGCCAATACTTTAGATAAGGTGTAAGCGCCTAAGGCAACCAGTACCCAGGCCGGGCTAACTTGTTCGGCAACCTGGACCAGCTGGCTCCAGTTTGGTTTGGTCAGCGCATACCAAAGACAAGCCAGGCTAAGGGCGATCTTGAGGTAGGTGGTGGCGTATTTAGGGAGTTGTATTTTCACCGGCCCGAAGGTAGCGGTTGGCCTCTAAAAAATTAATCGACAACTATTTGGCAGCTACCAACTTGTCTCTTACCTTCGCATCCCCTAAACAAAAGGGATCCACAAACATGTCTCAGCGTATTCGAATCAAATTACAGTCTTACGATCACAATCTTGTCGACAAATCGGCAGAGAAGATCGTCAAGACCGTTCGCAGTACAGGAGCCGTGGTCACCGGACCCATTCCGCTGCCCACGCATCGTAAAATTTTCACGGTATTGCGTTCCCCTCACGTAAATAAGAAAAGCCGTGAGCAGTTCCAGTTGGCGACGCATAAGCGCCTCCTGGATATTTATACATCTACCAGCCGTACGGTAGATGCGTTGAGTAAGTTGGATTTGCCCAGTGGGGTAGAAGTCGAGATCAAAGCCTAACGGTTTTGATTCGCATTGTTCTTATAGATCGAATTTGTAATTAACTGTCATCTCTCAATCCGTTTCGGCGGAAAAAAGAGCGCTGGCTGAATCACATAAAACAAGCCATTCAGGGTTTGTTTATCGTCGGTACTTCCCCAGAAAGGAAAAGGTCGACGACGAACGGGGATTGAAGTCTGGTCCATACCACCGGA
>CANGZN010000152.1 GCA_947458625.1 Chitinophagaceae bacterium | reverse complement strand
TATTCTGCGGCACCCGGAACAGCCAATGCGATTACCGTTTCGGCTTCATCGAAAACTTTGAAATCCGCACCGTCGATCAAAGCAGGCGAGGCGTTTCTGTCGCGGTATACTGAATCAGGTTTTTTCAAATTCAGTAACTGCATGCCGAATCGGATGTCGGGTTTATCATTGCCGTAAGTCCACATGGCTTCTTCCCAAGTCATTCGCTGAACCGATTCAGTGTAGTCGATGTTCTTGACTTCTTTGAAAATACTTTTGATCAGTTCCTCGAACATATGCAGGATATCTTCCTGCTCCACAAAAGCCATTTCGCAGTCGATCTGGGTGAATTCGGGTTGACGATCCGCACGGAGATCTTCGTCACGAAAACATTTTACGATCTGATAGTATCGATCGTAGCCGCTCACCATCAACAGTTGCTTGAATGTTTGTGGCGATTGGGGAAGGGCATAGAATTGCCCGGGATTCATGCGCGAGGGCACTACGAAATCACGTGCGCCTTCGGGCGTGGATTTGATCAGGAATGGTGTCTCAATATCAAGAAAGCCTTGCTGGTGTAAATAGTTTCTAGCCGCCCGATTAACGGCATAACGCAATTCAAGATTCTTTCGAACGGCTCCGCGACGTAGATCCAGGTAGCGGTACCGCATGCGCAGATCGTCGCCACCATCGGTATCATCCTGAATGGTGAATGGAGGTGTGGCCGCTGCATTTAGAATGGTGAAATCAGTCACCAACAGCTCAATGTCGCCGGTGGATAGCTGTGGATTCTTGTTGCTGCGTTCGGCCACGGTGCCGTTGACTTGTAAAACGAATTCACGGCCCAACGGATTTTTTTCCAGTTCCGTATTCAGGGATTCGTTGAACAACAACTGTGTGATCCCATAGCGGTCGCGCAGATCGATAAAGGTTATCGAGCCGAATTTTCGAATGGTTTGTACCCAGCCCGCCAGGGTGACGGTTTGGTTGACATTCGACGCGCGTAGTTCTCCGCAGGTATGGGTTCTGAACATGTTAGTTGATTTCCGTCGCGAAGATAATCCGAATCGGGGGCAACCTTACAGGGTCGTGGTGTGCTTTTCACGGACCTCACGGGGTCGTTGCAGCAAGTAGTAGTTTAGTAGTATGAGTAGGCCTGCGAGGAAGGGGATCAGGGACAGTTGCTTGCCATTGATACCCAAGATGACGATCTTTTCATCGAACTCAAGGAACTCAGAGATCATCCAAAAGGAGTTGGCACTGATCCAGAAGGCGACGGCCAAATTGTGGGCCAGTTCGGAGGCGATGTGACGGGTACGCCAGCTGATCATAATGGCAATGGTCAGGGTAGGAATGATCATCGCAATGCCCAATTCGCGCCAGAACAGACACCAGCTGATGTCTTTCAGCAACCAGAATACAATATGCATGTTCTCCATGCGTCGGAAACGGGCGGGGATCGAGTACGTAGACTCCGGTGAAGCAGACATCTTAGTTGGTTTGGGGAAAGATATAAAAAGAATCGATTTATGCTTTGGCTTCGAATCGACCGACTGAGGCCTCTGGGTGGATCGGTTCCTCGTACATCCAGTGCCTTACTAATTGTCTCGCAAAATAGGGCGCCAGCGAACAGCCCTTCGTGCCCATTCCATTCAGGATGCCGATGCGCTTCTCACTAGAAGAGAAGCCCACGAATGGTCTGCGTTCCAATGTAGCGGGACGAATGCCTGCTATGTGATCAATCACCCGGTAGGGGAGCTTCAGCCATTTTTTGAGCGTTTGCTCAGTTTGTTCCCTGAATGATGGGGTAGGGTAGGGATGGTCGAAGGACCATTGATAACTCGAGCCACACCACCAGTATCCATTGCTGAGGGGAGCCAACATCACCCCATGTTTGTATATGCGATCCGATGGGAGCTCCGGGATTTCGAGGATCAGCACTTCTCCTTTATTCTGGGCAAAGGGCAGGTTCGGAAAAAAACGATCGGCCAGTTGACTGTTACCATCGCAGAAGATCACTCTTTCAGCTTCGATATTTTTATACCATAACTTTTCAGATTCGATCTGAAGCAGGGACGATTCAAACTTTTCATCGAGAAGAGATCCGGTTTCCAGTAGTTTGTTTCGGTTGCCCTCTAGTAGGCTCGGCAGGTCGATCAGATAAGCCGGATCAATGAGCCCGGCCCCATGAGGTATTTCAAAGGGGAGGTCCGGGATATCGGAGTAATAAACCGGCGCTACATATTTTCCTTGTTGTTTCAACCGTTCAATAAAGCTGGTCCGCATCTGCTCAGAAGGAAAAAAATCGATCAGCGTGGACTGTCGGATCAACGAACGGTTCAGCCATTCGCCCATTGAAGCGTAGGCTGCTTGCGCATGTGATAAAAGTTCGTCCGATAACCAAACCTCTACGTGACGTCTGCCGGTAATGGGATTGATGATGCCTGCGGAAATGCGCGAGGGAGTATTGGGGTGAATGGTGTCAATGACGCATACGCGCAATCCGGCTTGCTGACATTCGTAGCTCAGCCAGCTGCCGCAAAGACCTTGTCCGATAATCAGCAGATCGACCTGCATGTGATGATTCGTTCAAAAAAAAACCGCATCTGGGATGCGGTCGGGATGTTATTTTCCGAGGATTTCGGCCATTTTCTTTCCGATATCGGCCGGGCTGCTCACGACGTGGATGCCACATTCGCCCATGATCTTCATTTTTGCTTCCGCCGTATCATCAGCGCCGCCTACGATGGCTCCGGCATGTCCCATGCGTCGGCCGGGAGGTGCCGTTTGGCCGGCGATGAATCCGACCACTGGTTTCTTGTTGCCGGTTGCTTTGATCCAGTTGGCCGCCTCTGCTTCCATTCCACCCCCGATCTCACCGATCATGACAATGGCATCTGTGTTGGGATCGTTCATGAACAATTCCATGGCATCTTTCGTGGTGGTACCGATGATCGGATCACCTCCGATACCGACAGCGGTAGAAATACCCAAACCGGCTTTAGCCACTTGGTCGGCCGCTTCGTAAGTCAGCGTACCGGATTTAGAAACAATACCGATACGGCCGGGGATGAACACAAATCCAGGCATGATGCCCACTTTGCACGCACCGGCAGTGATTACGCCCGGGCAATTCGGTCCGATCAGTCGGGTGTTCTTTCCCTGTAAATAATTTTTTGCTTTCACCATGTCCTGTACCGGAATGCCTTCTGTGATACAAACGACCAGCTCTATACCTGCTTCGGCAGCTTCCATGATGGCATCAGCGGCAAAGGCCGGTGGGACGAAAATAATGCTCACATTCGCACCGGTGGCTTTAACACCATCGGCTACGGTATTGAAAACCGGACGGTCAAGATGCGTGGTGCCGCCTTTGCCGGGCGTTACGCCTCCGACTACCTGGGTTCCG
>CANGZN010000151.1 GCA_947458625.1 Chitinophagaceae bacterium | reverse complement strand
CCAATACTTCTTCGCCACGTACAAGAAACCGAAACTCTCTCCACGATCCTTGCTCAAATGCTTGTGATGCATCTTATGCGCCCAACGAATGGCCCGCACATAGGTGTGATTGCTGCGGCTAAACCATTTCAATCGCTGATGAATGATCACATCGTGCACCAAAAAATAGGCGGCGCCGTAGAGCATGATGCCAAAACCGATGGCCTGCATCCACCACATATTATCATAGGTGCCAAAATAGATCAGCAGAAAACTCGGTACGGCAAAAATGAACGCGAACCAGTCATTTCTCTCAAATATGCCCGGCTCCACCTGGTGGTGATCTTTATGCAAGACCCACAAAAACCCATGCATCACATATTTATGTGTGCACCAGGTGATCCCTTCCATGATCACGAACGTGGCGAACAAGACGCCGATATAAGACAAAATGAACATCATGCAAAATTAACCCGCGAGGACCACAGAATGTTCGAAATGATCCTGCCACCAGGACTTAATTCTCGGAAAAGCGATCCGGAGCCAAACCGTGAATTTATCCGGAAACCGCTCCAGCGATTCCTCCAACTGGGCCATATCCATATAACTGTGATCCATCGCTTCCTCACTATTGGGAAATACCTCTCCCTCATAGATACCGGTGAAAACATGATCGATCTCGTGCTCGACCAGCTCTTTGTCTAACTCCGCCCGGTAGGTGAAGGTGAAAGCGTGAAACAATTCGGTCTGAAAACCCATCTCTTCTTGCAAACGACGATAGGCGGCATCTTCGGTGGTTTCACCCGGACGGGGATGCGAACAACAGGTGTTCGTCCATAAGCCCCCGCTGTGATATTTTCCTTTTGAGCGCTGTTGCAATAAAAGCCGTCCTCGGCTATTAAAAATAAACACACTGAAGGCCCGGTGCAATAGCCCTTGCTCATGCGCCGACATTTTCTCGCAGGCGCCAACGGGCTGATCCTGTTCATCCACCAGAATAACTTGCTCTATTCGCATCAGATCAGTCGGAGTTGATTTTTCACCCCGGCACGCAGTACGATGAGGGCTTTGTGATAATTGGGAATGCGGATCCTCGAATCCAGGATCTCTTCGGGCTCGGTGCGGCGGATCTTCTTGAAGAGCGATAAATAATATTTATACGCAACATAGACCCCGAATCGGGCTTTCAACGGCAATTCCTGAATGCCGGTGTAGGCATGATCGAAATCGCGCTGGATATCGGCCTCAATGCGTTGCTTGTCGGCCTCGGTAAAATTGCTGAAATCACAGCCGGGGAAATAGACGCGTGAGAGACCATTATAATCAGCCTTGATGTCACGCAGGAAGTTCACTTTTTGAAAGGCCGCGCCCAACGAACGGGCAGTTGGCTCCAAATGAAGGTATTGGCCTTTGTTTCCGTCACAAAAGACATACAAGCACATCAGTCCGACCACCTCCGCCGAACCATAGATGTACTCTTTATAACCAGCTTCGTCGTAATTCTTTTTGCTGAGATCGAATTCCATGCTGCGAAAAAACGCCTCGATCAATTTGTGATCGATGTTGAAGCGGTTGACCGTCAACTGAAAACTATGCAGGATCGGATTGAGGCTGAGTCCACGCTCGATCGCCGCATAAGTCTCTTTCTTGAAATCGGCCAGCATGGAAGATTTATCCAGGTGATGGAAAGTGTCCACGATCTCATCGGCCAGACGCACAAACCCGTAGATATTATAGATGGGCTGACGCAAGTCTTTGTGCAGCATCCGGATCGCTGATGAAAAAGAGGTGCTGTACCGGTGGGTAACCACCTGACTGCACGACTCACTGGAGGTATGATACAGATCAATCAAGATATGAATATAAGACTTAAATCAATGATTTGATCACCTCGCCGGCTACGACTTCACCACTGATAAGACTGGGCGGCACACCCGGACCGGGGACCGTGAGTTGTCCGGTAAAAAATAAGTTCTTGACTTTCTTGCTTTTGCAAGAAGGACGGAGAATGGCTGTTTGAAGTAATGTATTGGCCAAACCATAAGCATTGCCCTGAAAAGAATTATAGTCCGTCACAAAATCACGCACAGAGTACATTTTCTTATAAACGACCGCATCCAGGATCGATTCACCTACATGCTGTTCCATTCGCTTGGCAATGATCTGAAAATAATGTTCGCGCAATTCTTCGGTATCGCCCTCAAGGCCGGACGCAATGGGAATCAAAAACACAATATTCTCCTGCCCTTCCGGTGCCACATTCACATCGGTGAGGGATGAAACACTTACATAAAACAGTGGCGCTTTGGGCCAACTCGGATTCTTATAGATCTCCACCCCATGTGGTGCAAACGGCACATCAAAGAATAAAGAATGATGTACGATGTTCTTCAACTTCTTATTCAATCCCACATAGTACATCAAACAAGAAGGAGCCATCACTCGCTTTTTCCAATACGGTGCTGAATAGGTACGATGCTCCTGAGCTAACAACGCCCGCTCCGTGTGCTCATAATCGGCTCCGCTGATGACGGCATCCACCATATAGGTTGCTAGATCGGTTACAACTTCTGTGGCTTTGCCATTTTTGACCTTGATCGAACGGACCGGCTCGTTGAATTTGAATTCAACCCCGAGTTCTACGGCGAGATCATACATCGCTTGCACGATGGCATACATCCCGCCTTCCGGATACCAAGTACCTCCTTTGATATCGGCGTAGTTCATCAAACTATACAGGGCCGGTGTGTCTTGAGGAAGGGCCCCGAGAAACAGCACGGGAAACTCCATCAGTTGACGGAGTTTGGGATGCTGGAAGAATTTGGCGATGTGTTTGCTGATGGCGGTGAACACCTGCAGCTTGAATACGCCGCTGATGGTTTCCCAGTCCATGAACTCCGTGAGCGAGCGACCGGGTTTATAGACCAATCGATTCACACCCACTTCATATTTATACGCGGCTTCTTTAAGGAACTGATCGAGTTTTTTTGCCGAGCCGGGTTCGAGGTCCTCGAAGACTTGTTGGAGTTTGGTGTAATCGGCGGGAAGGTCGGTGAAGCCATCAGACCAGTACACGCGATAGGAAGGATCGAGTCGGTGCAGGGCGTAGTAGTCGGATACTTTTTTTCCGAACTGTGCAAAGTAGCGGTCGAATACATCGGGCATCCAGTAGAAACTGGGACCCATATCGAACGTGAATCCGTTCTCTTTGAGTTGTCGGGCTCGACCGCCGGGGGTGGCGTTCTTTTCGAGTACGGTGACTTTATGTCCGGCTTTAGCCAGGAAGGAGGCAGCAGACAGACCGGCGAAGCCGCTGCCGATAACGATCAGATTTTTGGAAGCCAAGGGGCGATGTTTAGTGACGGACGATCTGCTCTTTCAGGAGTTTACGGGCGAAGTGAATGCGACTCTTGATGGTTCCGAGGGGTTCCTCGAGCATGTCGGCGATCTCGTTGTATTTATAGCCATCAAAAT
>CANGZN010000150.1 GCA_947458625.1 Chitinophagaceae bacterium | reverse complement strand
ATCGGCCCGTTCGTTTCGCCGGTGGGACCAGTCAGATCCCGCAGCGAAGGCGAGCGCGTATTGTTTATGTCGATGCCTGTTCCGTTGAGTACGCCAATGATACCATTGTTTCCGCTGTTCGGGTCAATCGCGAATTCCGGAGGTCTGTGACAACCGCCACAACCTAAGCCACCGCCGGTACGGACGCCGCTCTGATTGAACTGAGGTGGCATAAAAAATAAATTCTTTCCCATGTTCTCCTGCTGGGTGAAATTGGGAAAGCCCTGCTGTTCTTGTGCTACTTGTGCACGACCCACATCATATTTGGAATCGAATGATTGAATGCTTCGGATGAATTGTGACATACATTCCTGCATGCGCGGCTCGGTGATGTTCTGATCGCCGTATACAAATTGAAAAAGTTCTTTGTAATAACCGATGCCGGAGAGTTTAGTCAACAAGGCCGCCAGATTGGGTCTTCCATTTTGTCCGCTGAATCCCATTTCCGCGTGGTCCTGAATAGGCTGTGTTGTTTGTTGCTCTAACGTAGCAGCACGTTCATCCCAGAAAAATTTTACTTCGCTGCTGAATCGTGCATTGATCAGTCGCATGGAGTGGCGACCGGTTCGTCCGTTCTGTACACCCAAGCTGGCAACGGCTGTATCGCTGAATGCAAACTTTTGTATATGACAACTGCCGCAGGAAATGGAGTTGTCGATGCTTAACTGCTTATCATAAAATAAAACCCTGCCCAGTGTGGCCTTGGCATCGGTGATCGTATTGCCAGCGGTATTGTCGAAGGCGATATAGGCCGGTTTGCCCTGATTGGCATAATTGGCTAGGTTGTTGGGGTCGATGCGGGTACCGAATGCAGCTTCGATGGCCTCATAGGAGCCGGGCGATACGGGATCCTTCTTACAGCCTAAAAGTATGATGGTCAGCGATGTAAGTGCAAAAATCAGGCTCTTCAAAGGGTATCTCTTCATGTTAAAGTAGTTGGCAGGCTAAGACTTAGGGGGAGAGGGGAATGTTTAATGTAAGGTACTAAACACCTTAAACTTTAAACCTTCTACCTTCTACTTTCTTAATTCACCACCAATGTCATTTCCGTGGTATCCCGGACGCCATTGATCTGAGAGCTGAACTTGATCGGGTATACGCCGGCGTTTTGGATGTTCACGATGGGGTTGCGTTCGAGCGAAGTGACACCCAGACCGAAGTTCCATGAATAAAATTGGGAGATCGGATTCAGGCTGGCGAAGGAGATGTTGACGGGTAGGCCACCGGAGCGGTCCCGGAAATACGCGAAGGAGGATTCGCCGGGCGTTACTCGATTCAGGGAAAGAATTGATGTGATGGAGTCGGTACCTGTAGGGCCGGTCACTTTTAGTTTGATGTAGTAGTCGCCGATGGCGGTGTAGACATGTGTGGGGTTGCGTTCGGTGGATCGTGTACCGTCCCCAAGCGACCATTCCGATGTGGTGGTATTGACAGAATTATTGACAAAGGTGATCGAGCAGGGAACGGGTTGGTCAAATCCCGTCACCCCGAATTTTGCTTGAGTCGATTTGACTTCTTTTTCTTTTTTACAAGCGCTTACGCTTAATGCGATCAATGCGAGGCAGATCAGGTATTTCATATATGTCTTTCAGTCCCAAAAATACTTGAATATCCGATGCTTGTAGAACTTTACGCCTCGATATGTGTTTAAAGGTTCAACCACCTGATTTAACCTATGCGTACCATTCGTTTTCTGCTGTTCCTCTTACCGATCCTATTCCTTTTTACAGTGGAAGGCCGCACCCAGGGTCGAATCAGCGGCCGTGTGATCAACCGAAACACACAGGAGCCGTTGCGGGGTATTTTCCTTTCACTTACGCCTGGTAACAGAGTCACCACATCCGATAGTGCGGGGGTATTTCGTATTGCAGACCTGAAAACGGAGACCTATACACTCACTGTGAGCGGAGTCGGTTTTTTAAATCGTGTCTATCCGAATCTGATCATCACTTCCGGAAATGAGATCGTGCTTGAGATCGAAATGGAGCCGGTTGTCAAGGAACTCAAAGAAGTATCTATCGGCACGAAGAAAAATACTGCAAAGGCGGCTACGCTGGAGAGTCCGCTCAGCATTCAGCGACTGACCACAGAAGATATCCGCGCCAATCCCGGTGGCAATTTTGATATCAGTAAAGTGATCCAATCGCTACCCGGTGTGGGTGGAGGTGCGGCCGGTGGTAGTTTTCGAAACGATATCATCATTCGCGGTGGTTCACCTTCGGAAAATGTGTTTTATCTCGACGGGATCGAAGTGCCCATCATCAATCACTTCAGTACGCAAGGTAGTGGCGGCGGTCCGCAAGGCATTCTCAATGTGAGTTTCATTGAAGAGGTTAAACTGAGTACTTCTGCATTCGATGCGAAATATGATAATGCGCTCAGCAGTGTGTTTCAGTTCAAACAAAAAAATGGAAACACGGAAAAGTTGCAGGGCAATTTTCGCTTGAGTGCGACGGATGCGGCGATCACATTAGACGGACCGCTCTCGAAGAAAACAACCTTTCTTGCCTCTGCGAGAAGAAGCTATCTGCAGTTTTTATTTGAAGCCATCGATCTTCCGATACGACCGAATTATTGGGATTTTCAATTCAAGTCTACCACTCGCATCAACGACAAAACGACTTTGAGTGTATTGGGTATCGGAGCGATCGATGAATTCAGCTTCGGAGTTCCCAGAGAGGCAACGCCCGAAAAATTATATGTACTCAACAGCAATCCGCTGATCCAACAGAACAGTTATACTGTTGGTGCTACCTTGAAGCGTTTGATCTCGGGGGGGTATTGGAATTTATCTCTTAGCAGAAACCGCTTGAACAACCAGGCGGATAAGTATGAGGACAATCAACGTCCCGATGAAACGGATCGTACGTTTCAGATCCGCAGCATTGAGACGGAAAATAAGTTGCGTTGGGAAACGGTACGAAACCGAAAAGGGATCAAGTATAGTTATGGCGCGGTGATTCAATATGTACAGTTCGACAATACCTTTTTCCAATTGCTACGTCCTCGCATCGTGGATGCGAACGGAACAGAGTTGCAGCCGCAAGAAACCATCAACAGCTTGACCGATCTGGGTTTTTGGCGATACGGAGCTTTTGCGCAGGTAGGCGGACGATTACTCGATGGAAGACTGGCGTGGAGTGGCGGCGTTCGTATCGATGCGAATGATCTGTCGAACAGTGAATCGAATCCGTTCAAACAGCTCAGTCCGCGTTTGAGTTTGAGTTACGCATTGGCTGAAAAATGGAATCTGAGTACGAGTTACGGACTTTACTATCGTCTGCCTTCTTATACCATGCTGGCGTATCAGAATCCGCTCAGTAGCAACAGTGCGTTGACGAATCCGGGCGATTATATCCGCAGTCAGCATTGGGCGGCGGGTGTTGAATTTTTGCCCGATCTATTTACTCGCATTACGGTGGAGGGATTTTATAAAGGTTATTCCAATTATCCGATCAGTGTAACGGATGGTATCAGT
>CANGZN010000149.1 GCA_947458625.1 Chitinophagaceae bacterium | reverse complement strand
CCGGTCACGAAAATATACTTGGCCATGCGGCGAATCTTTTGAAAATGAAGCCCCGGCAAATGAATTTGCAGTAGGCGATCGACCGGCGGAATGAATGGGAAAATCCGAGAGGTCGTGTAAAGGTAATTGAAAAAAACGCCTATCCGAAATGGGAATTGAAGTTGTGGAAAATCCGTGACCAAAATCCAACCTCTAACGCATCAGATATTGCTGAACATAATCAAAAACCCCTTCCTCCAACGTGTAGAAGGGAAAAGGATAACCGGCCTTCCGTAGTTTTTCCATCGTTGCCTGCGTGTAGTACTGATAGGACTCCCGAAGGTCCGACGGCATGTCGATGTATTCAATCCGAACTGGCAATCCCATCGCCTGAAAAACCGAACCGATCAGGTCATTAAAAGAGCGGGCAACCCCTGTACCCAAATTATAAATACCACTATTAGGTGTAGCCTCCATCAGCCATTGGATCACTCGGACCAGATCTTTGACATAAATAAAATCCCGCTGCTGTCCGCCATCCACATACTCGGGCCGATGCGATTTGAATAACCTGACAAATCCCTGCGACCGGATCTGATTGTATCCATGATAAACCATGCTGGCCATCCGCCCCTTATGCGCCTCCCGGAAACCGTAAACATTGAAAAATTTTAGCCCGAACCAGTGAGGAGGATGCTTCGCCTGCTCCTTTGCCCAGCAATCGAACTGATGCTTCGACAAACCATATGGATTCAATGGATGTAAGTTGCTCAACTGATCTTCGGCGTCGGAATAACCGTTTCGTCCGTCGCCGTACGTAGCGGCCGAAGAGGCATAGATCAATGGTATTTGATGTCGACAACAGTATTCCCAAATGGCCTGAGAATAGTGGAGATTTAATTTCTCGTGGACCGCATAATCGAATTCGGTGGTATCGGTTCTCGCACCCAGGTGGATGACCCAATCAGGCGTCATGCCTTCCGCTTCCAACCGGTCAATCAAAACATCACGTGGAATCAATATGGCTTCGTTCAAGTCGGACCAGTTCGGGGTCTTGTCGGCAGCAGAAAAATCATCCGACAAAATCAATTGGTAGTTTCCATACCCCGACAATACATGCGCAAGATGCCCCGCAATAAAGCCGGCAGCACCTGTTATCAATATGGTTTTTCTTGTAGTGACCATAACCGGGTCAGAGGTCCGTTTCGGTTCGCATCAATTGGCCAATTGCCTTTTCATATTTATCCTTCCAATCCACCACGGTGCCCCATTGGTTGCCATCCACATAAAAATCGCCGGTGGTGACCACCCCCAGCTGAGTACAGGGGAAATCAGCTACCGCCTGAAGGAAAGATTCTTGCTGTTCCATTGACACGGATACAACGACGCGGCTTTGCGATTCGCCGAAAAGAAAAGCATCCGTTCTGATCCCTTGTGGGAGTTGAATCGAAAAGCCCAAATCGTTGGGGAATGATGATTCAGAAAGGGCTTGGAACAGCCCCCCCTCGCTGATATCATGCGCCGAGAGGATCTGCCTATCGCGGATCAACTGACCGATCAGGACCTGTAAACGTTGCTCTGTATCGAGATCGAAGATCGGTGCCGGGGAATGCATCACTTGATGAAAATGCGCGAGGTATTGGGAAGAATTCAGATCATCATGTACTGGCCCCAGCACATAGATCAAGGTATCGGCTGATTTGAAATCAAGTGTCATCCGCTGATCGAGTGAATCCAATAAGCCAACCATACCGATGGTAGGTGTCGGGAATACAGGTCCATCGGGGTTCTGGTTATAGAAGCTCACATTGCCTCCCGTGACCGGTGTTTCAAAACGACGACAGGCCTCACCCATTCCTTTTACCGCTTCTACAAATTGATAATAGACCTCGGGATCGTAAGGATTTCCAAAGTTCAGACAGTTGGTCACCCCTAGCGGAGTGCCCCCACTACAAACGATATTTCGCGCAGCCTCTGCCACCGCGATCATGGCTCCTTTGAAAGGATCCGCATACACATATCGGCTGTTGCAATCCGTAGTGATAGCCAGCGCTTTTTCAGTTGGCTTGACCATCACGATCGCCGCATCAGAAGGCGCATTGGTGCTGGTATTAGCAGCACCCACCATGCTGTCATATTGATGATATACCCATTGCTTAGATGCCAGCGTTGGGCGAGTGATCATAAATTCTGCCACGGCGCGTAAATCCTCCGGCACCGGAACCTGACGCGGATCGAATGCGCGAACTTTTTCCATGTAAGCGGGCTCTTTGTATGGCCGTTCGTATTGAGGAGCCCCACCTCCGAGTACTAGTTCGTTGGCAGGCAGCTGCGCCTCCAATTGATCGTTCATATAAAATGACAACAAGCCATCAGCGGTCACCTCGCCGATTACCGAGCATGGAAGATCCCATTTTTCAAAAATGGCTGTGATCTCAGACTCCCTTCCTTTCTGTGCCACCAGCAGCATCCGTTCCTGGCTTTCACTCAATAACAATTCCCAGGTCTTCATATTGGCTTGTCGAGCCGGTACCTTATCCAATTCAATGCGCATGCCCACCCCACCTTTGGCGCTCATCTCCGCCGTTGAGCAAATGATACCGGCAGCACCCATATCTTGCATGCCCACCACTGCGCCGGTTCGAATCACTTCCAAACAAGCTTCCAGTAATTTTTTCTCCTGAAAAGGATCCCCCACTTGAACCGCCGGTAACTCCTGTACACTCTCTGCGGTGATATCCGCTGATGCAAAAGAGGCCCCACCGATGCCGTCTTTTCCGGTGGCACTCCCCACAAACATGACCGGATTGCCGATCCCCTCCGCTGTGGCCGAAACCGTCTTTCCGGCCTCCACGATGCCAACACTCATGGCATTCACCAGTGGATTGGTATGATAACAGGTATCAAAGTAGATCTCCCCACCTACGGTCGGCACACCGAAACAATTTCCATAATGACCGATGCCATGCACCACACCCGCCAGTAAGTGTTGCGTCTTAGGATCTTCCAGTTTTCCGAACCGTAATGAATTTAATGCGGCGATTGGCCGGGCCCCCATGGTGAAAATATCTCGGTGGATGCCCCCAACGCCGGTTGCTGCCCCCTGAAAAGGCTCAATGGCAGAAGGGTGATTATGTGACTCTATCTTGAACACAACACCCAGTCCATCTCCGATATCCATCAATCCGGCATTCTCCTCGCCTGCTTTCACAAGCATCCTACCCCCTTCACGAGGCAGCGTTTTTAACCACTTGATCGAATTTTTATAACTACAGTGCTCACTCCACATGCCCGAAAAAGCACAGAGCTCATTGAAATTGGGCGTTCTGCCCAATTTGGAGCAGATGAGATCGAATTCCTCCGGGGTGAGTCTGAGCTGCTCAGCGGTCTTAACAGTAACTTCCATAAAAGGGGTTGATTGCGCTCACAAAATTAACGACTGAAAAGAAGGATGACGAGGAACTTCTCAACGCATTACTGACAAATCGATACAATGGCTATTTTCGGCTCAAATCATCTCTTGGCACCTTTGCTTTTTATCGGATATCTGATCGCGCT
>CANGZN010000148.1 GCA_947458625.1 Chitinophagaceae bacterium | reverse complement strand
CTGGTGAATATCGACGATCTGACCACGGATGCTTTGCTCGTTACTTGACATGTCAGTAAGTTACGAATTCGTTTTTAGCTAACTTTCCAACTCAATCAAATCCTGTTGTATGCGACCCATTCGGATCCTTTTACTGATGATGTTGCCGGCTACGTTGTTTGCGCAGAGCAAATCAACCCGAACGCCATCAGCAGCCTCCCTGCCGGCAGCTTTTCAGCAAAGCGTTTCTTTTCGTTTGATCGGTCCGTTCAGAGGTGGACGTAGTGCAGCGGTCGCCGGCAGCTATCAGGAACGTAACACCTTTTATTTCGGTGGTGTCGGAGGCGGTGTGTGGAAGACAACCGATGGGGGTAGTAACTGGAAAAATATCAGTGATAAATATTTCGGCGGGTCGATCGGGTCTGTTGCCGTAGCGCCTTCCGATGAAAGTATTCTGTATGCAGGTGAGGGAGAGAAGACAATGCGTGGGAATGTAAGCGAAGGACTGGGCGGTATCTGGCGCAGCGATGATGGTGGAAAATCTTGGCGAAACCTGGGGTTGAAAGACAGCCGGCACATCGTACGAATTGTCATTCATCCCAAGAATCCTGATATCGTTTGGTTAGCAGTCATGGGGCATTTGTTCGGCCCCAATCAAGAGCGAGGCGTCTATAAAACAACTGACGGGGGTAAAACCTGGAAGCGCACGCTATTTGTAAATGAACAGACCGGTTGCAGCGAGGTAGTACTAGAGCCGGGAAATCCGAGTGTGCTCTATGCGGGAACCTGGCGGGTCACTCGTCGGCCGCATGTGATGGAGAGCGGGGGAGAGGGGAGTGGACTTTGGAAGTCAACCGATGGTGGGGAAACCTGGACATCCCTCACGCAACAGAAAGGTTTGCCCAAAGGGACCTGGGGCATTGTTGGTGTGGCCGTGGCACCCAGCAATACCGATAAAATTTATGCACTCATTGAAAACGAGAAAGGAGGATTGTTTGTCAGTAACGATGCGGGTAAAACCTGGACCCTTCAATCCAGCGACAATAACATACGCCAGCGGGCTTGGTACTATACGCGTGTCTATGTCGATCCCAAAAATGAGAACCGCGTCTATTGCCTGAATGTTGAATTTTTACAAAGTGCCGATGCCGGCAAAACATTCAAGCGGATCAATACACCTCATGGTGATCATCATGATCTATGGCTTGATCCCAAAGACCCATCACGTATGGTCGTGGCGGACGATGGTGGGGCACAAGTCTCATTCGATATGGGTAATAACTGGAGCACCTATCTGAATCAGCCCACGGTTCAAGTGTATCGACTCAGTACAGACAATTCTTTTCCCTATCGCATCTTGGGTGGCCAACAAGACAATAGCGCCTTCCGCATCCGCTCCCGCTCATATGGCTCTGCCATTACCGGAGATGATTTTCAGGAGACTGCCGGAGGGGAGAGCGGCTATGTAGTAGCGGATCCCAACGATCCCGATATCACTTACGGAGGAAGTTATATGGGATTTCTCTCCAGACTGGATCATCGCACACAGGAGAATCGATTGATTAATGTATGGCCTGATGATGGGATCGGTGCCGGAGCAGATGTGCAGCGCTATCGTTTTCAGTGGAACTATCCGATCTTTTTTTCACCGCATGATCCGAAGCGATTATATGTAGCGGGTAACCATCTTTTTGTGACGGAGAATGAGGGAAAGTCCTGGCAACAGATCAGTCCCGATCTTACTACCAATGACAAATCAAAACAAGGTCCGAGTGGCGGACCGATCACCAAAGACAATACCAGTGTAGAATATTACTGTACCATCTTCACGGCTGCTGAAAGTGCATTGGAGCCCGGGTTGCTGTGGACGGGAAGTGATGATGGATTGATCCACGTGAGTCGGGATCAGGGCAAGAGTTGGACAAATGTCACGCCCACCGGAACACCAGCCGGCATGATGTGGAATTCAATGGAGGTGGATCCGCATCGGAAAGGTGCTGCATATTTTGTTGGCACACGATATAAGCTGGATGACTTTACGCCTTATCTATTCCGCACGGAGGATTATGGGAAAACCTGGAAACGTATCGACAATGGTATCAACCGCATGCATTTTACCCGTGCCCTACGAGCGGATCGGATCCGGAAGGGACTGCTGTATGCGGGTACGGAATACGGACTATATATCAGTTATGATGATGGTGCCAACTGGGAGGCTTTTCAGTGTAACCTGCCGGTGAGTCCGATCACGGATCTGGCATTGAAAGACAATGATCTCATCGTTGGAACACAAGGCAGAAGTATTTATATACTGGATGACTTATCTGTTCTCCAGCAATATGCTGAACCGAACTTCAAGAAGTCCTGGCATGTATATGCACCCGCACCGGTGGTGCGTATGAATAGCGGACGGAGTGGTTATGGAACGGCTGCGGCATCAGGAGTGAATGCGCCCAAAGGGATTCTCATTCCATATTGGGTGGATTCATTGACCGAGTCAAAGTCTGTACGAGTGGCCTTGTATGATGCAAAAGGAAAATTCATCCGTCAATATCAGACCAGCGGTGATAAGGACAAGTTGGAGTTGACCGCCGGAATGAATCGTTTCAATTGGAACCTTCAGTATCCGGATGCGGAAAAAGGTCCGGATGGATTGATCATCTGGAATGGTTCTGTAAGAGGGCCGCAGGCAATCCCTGGTACCTACCGCGCTCGGTTTTTCTTCGATAAGGACTCTGTGGAAGTTCCATTCACCCTCTTGCCGGATCCGAACTTCAAGGCCACCGAACAAGAGTATACCGCACAATTAGAGTATCTGTTGAACGTCCGTGATCTTTTCTCTGAAACAATGACGGCACTGCAAAAAATACGCTCGGTTCGCGGTCAGTTGGAGGAGAAGCGAAAACAATGGAATGCCGATACGATTCCGGCCATGAAAGCACTATTGGATACAACGGTCAAACAACTCACGCTGGTCGAAGAAGCCTTACATCAGACAAAAGCAAAGAGCAGTCAGGATGTATTGAATTATCCAATACGGCTGGACGATAAGTTAAGCGGCTTGTACAACCAGGTGCGGGCTGGGTCTGGCGGAGTAACCAAACAAGCTGTAGAGGCTTACGCTGAGATCGGTGGTAAGATCCGAACAGAATTAGCAAAGCTGAAAGCCATAGAAGCTGAGCAAGTGCCCGCGATCAATGCCAAGGCATTTGAATGGAAATTACCCGCGATCAGTTGGTAAAACGACGGGTACGGGATCGCATCAGATCGATCGCGTATTCTTTGCTGGGATACATATCGTGCAGATTCACTAGGTGGTCGGCCAGCTTATCATATCGCTTGCCCATCAACCAAAGGAAAATGTGCAGATAGTGAATTCCATCGAACACCAGAATCTTGTTTTCGGCGTACCGTGCCGTGTGCTTCATGAATTCATTGGGGATCTCGGTATAGTGTAGCGCCGGACGGGTATGATGCACTTCATGATAGCCGTCGTTCCAACAGGTGTGATTGTATTTGGTGTTGATGCAATTGATGGTATTCTCATCCGGATCGCTGGGATCG
>CANGZN010000147.1 GCA_947458625.1 Chitinophagaceae bacterium | reverse complement strand
GCGCTTGAACGGTAAGATCTGATAACGCCTCTTGCGTTTGTTCACTCAATCGGTTGATCCGCTCATTTACCCGATACATCAAATAGGCCAGTAGCGGAAGCGGACTGAGCACATACATCGTGAGCACCGGATCGCGGCGCCACATGGAGATCACACAAAACAGGATGATGGTAAACAGGTTGGCAAAATACATCAGAGCTGGGCCCGTGAACATACGTACGCGACTCACATCTTCTGCGATCCGGTTCATCATATCGCCGGTACGATTTTTCTTGAAGAAGGCCAGATCCATTTGCTGGAAATGGGCATACAGATCGGACTTCTGTGCAAATTCAATATGACGGCTCATAACGATCAAGGTCTGGCGCATCAGAAACAAAAAGAAACCCCTTAGGATGGCAAGCATCAGAATCGTCAACCCGCAAATAGCCACCACTTGCTCCATTCCCCAAGCTTGATCAGACACCCAATCGGCAAACCACTGTACCAATGCATCATATCGAGCCGGACGCTCAGCCGGCTGATAGCCCGGCAAACGTAACGTCCGTTGAACATAATCGACCACAAAACCGGTGACCTGCGGAAACAACACGTTGAAATAATTCGAGAGGGAGACAAACACCAAGCCTGCCATCAACCGCAGCCGATAGCGCCAGAAATAAGTAGACAAGGATCGTAACAGCCTGACCAAACGAAATGAAATTATTTCTTGATTAAAAATCCCCCAAATAAAAAAGACCCCGCCGTTGGCGGGGCTTTAAGATGCTTTTGCGGAGAGAGAGGGATTCGAACCCCCGGACCTGTAACAGTCAACGGTTTTCAAGACCGCCGCAATCGACCGCTCTGCCATCTCTCCGCCGCAAATGTACAGCGTCGGAAAGATTATTCAAAACAGGTTTAGAATATTAATACACCTTCCCGGAATCCGGTGGTCTTCTGTGTCACTTTCACCTGTACCTTCTTACGGGCGGTCAATGCCTGCTCCAGGCGAGACCGCAGCGACTCGTAAACTGATAAAGGATAATAGACACTAATCATCCCATTTTCAGCGCTGGCGGCCTGCTGGATCTTTTCCGCCGCACTATAAAAAACCAACTGGCAAGCGCCCGGCTTATTCCCACCCATATTCAGTGCAACCAAAATGCGCATCGAGTGCTCAAAACTTTTCACCGAGCCATCCATTACGTTTGAAGCCGTATAGGTAGTTTGCCCCAGCCCCACCACATCAATCAACTCCACCTTATCCTCTGTGGGCTGTGCTGCTTTGAACGCACGCTTTTGCAAGGTGGCATCCGTCAATACGCCCGGAATATTCATATCCACCTCTTCCCGCTGGGCCAACAATGAAAGTGTAGACCCCATCATCAATAACAACATGATTCTTTTCAACATAAAATGATTTTCGGCTAAGTTACTCATTTAAGTTTTTTATCAGCCTTCTCTTCCTTCAACAATCGGATACGCTTCACGTCACTTAATGACACTTTCATCGGCAATTTTCCGATACGAACCACGACCTGCTTTCCCTTGAATTCCATCACCTGACCATGCCGACCGGTCTTTTTCACTAAAACCACATCCCCGATCGCCGGTTCGCCCGCCAAATCCTCATGCAGTATAGCCATGTCCTGCGCATTTCTCTCCTTGGAAGAAACCGCACGCTTCGGAAACAATACCTGCCCCATTTCTTTCATGGCTTTTTCCTTGTCCTTGTTCTTTCGCCAGTCTTGCACCACCATACGAAGTGTTCGTTCCAGATCCTTCAACTCCTTCCAACGCTCTGCTCCGATGCGGTTTTGCTCCCGTAAAACAGCGACCTCCTGACGATGCCGCTCCATATCCATCACCCGCTCCATCTCCGCCTTCAGTCGTTTATTCTCAGCCAACACTTTATTGAGCTCCTGCTGCTGTTTCGCTACATCTGCCAACTCTTTCTCGGTACGATGCAAGAGCTTATCCAGGCGCACATGATCCTCCCGAACAAGCCCTTTGGCCCGGTCGATCAAACGCTTATCCAATCCGATCCGTTGAGCGATTGCAAACGTGTACGAACTACCCGGCTTACCCACTTGTAATTTATAGAGGGGAGATAAAGTCTTTTCATCAAAGGCCATGGCACCATTCATCAAGCCGGGCGTGCGGCCCGCCATCACTTTCAAATTCAGGTAATGGGTTGTAACAACCCCCATCGAATGTTTTCGTAAAAACTCCTGCAACAGCACCTCTGCAAAAGCGCCACCCAGGTCGGGATCACTACCACTGCCCATCTCATCCACAAAAAACAAGGTTCGTCCATTCGCGGCATCCAAAAATTCTTTCATGTGCAGCAGGTGGCTGCTATAGGTACTCAATTCAAATTCCAAACTTTGGGCATCACCCATTTGAATCATCAGCTGCTTAAAAACGCCCAACCGACTACCGGCTGCCACAGGCACCAGCAGGCCGCTCTGGACCATCAGCTGTATCAGTCCGATGGTTTTCATCGCCACTGTCTTACCCCCTGCGTTGGGCCCGCTGATCACTAAAATTCGATTCTCCTCGTTAAGTGAAATGTCGAGTGGAATAGTAGGCTTGCCGTTTGACCGGTTATAAAGCAATAGAAGTGGATGACGCGCTTGCACCAACTGCACACCGGCTTTCAGTTCAATGTCCGGCAGCTGTCCATCCATCTCCACCGCCAACCGGGCACGTGCACGTATGAAATCAAATTGTCCGAGTATGGAATAATACGCTTTCAACAACGGCTGATAAACAGACAACTCAGCGGTCAACGCGCGCAAAATCCGGACCACTTCAGCCCGCTCCTCATTCTCCCATTCAAATACTTCATTGTTCAATTCAATGGTTTCCTCCGGCTCCAAAAAGGAAGTTCGACGGCTCTCGCTTTCCCCATGTAAAATCCCTCTGACCACCCGTTTTTGCTCAGCCAAAACAGCTACCACACGCCGGCCATTCAAGAAACTTTCCTCGATCTCTGCCAACCATCCTTGTTTCTGCAATTTCTGGACGATGCGCTCAAAGACCGACCTGAGTTCCTGCCGTTTTCTATGCAGTTTTGTCCGAATCTCCTGCAAGTATTTTGATGCCTGATCCCGTACCTGTCCGTTCGGCTCCAATACATCATCGATCCTGGCAATAATCTTCTTTTCATATTCCGTATCGGACAGTACAGTTACCAACGACGGGTATGCGATTTTACGCTCCGGATTGAACCAGCGGTAAACAGACTCCGTATCGGTCAGCAGACGCCGGACCTGCATCCATTGTTCGCCGGTCAGTACCGCACCGGATAAACCGAGCAACTGCAACTCCCGGAGGATTGAAAGGGGTTCTTCTGTGGGAAAGGCCAGGCCCTGATCCAACAACCATTTGAACTCTTGGGTTTGCCCCAGCGCCAACCGAATGTGATCGATCTGGTTGTGAATACGGATCTCCCGGGCACAGGCTTTGGCCCATTCACCTCTGCAGTGAGAAACCAATCGCTCTACCACTCGATCGAATTCGAGTTGCTGGTGTGCCGAAGCAGGAAATAGTCTCATCTTGTTAAATAAAATATCGTTCGCTCAAAACCGGCACAAAACTCGGATTTTTGCCCTCGTTATGAACAGATTCCTTTTTATCTCCTTACTACT
>CANGZN010000146.1 GCA_947458625.1 Chitinophagaceae bacterium | reverse complement strand
TTTATTTTTCATGATTGAATTTTTGCGGGTGATCAAAAGCGGAGGTTAACACCAACGGTGGTGGTTTTCATGATCGGATAGAAAGCTCCATTGGTATTACTGATCTCCGGATCGAAACCGGGCTCGTAATTGGAGAACGTGAACGGATTGACTGTGTTCACATAAAAACGCAGTTGCTGTACACCGATCTTCTCTGCCCATTTCTTATCCAGGGTATATCCCAAGGTGATATGCTTGATACGCATGAAGGCACCGTTACGCAACCAGAAATCGGATGCGATGTAGTTGCCGTTTCCACCAGAGAACAGACGTGGGTAGCGAGAATTCGTCTTCTCGGGTGTCCAACGCTCGAGTGCAGAAGTCAATCCAGTAGCAAACCAGTTACCTGCATTGAATGGCTCTACTCCTACGCCGGAAATATAGTTGTCACGCATAGCCACGCCGAACAAAAAGATATTCAGGTCGAATCCTTTGTAATCAGCATTCAGATTCAAGCTGAAATCATAGCGAGGGAAATTATTTCCCATCAGTACACGATCCTTAGCGTTAAGCGTGTCATTACCATCTAGGTCAACATACTTGATGTCACCAGCACCGGTTACCCGAGTTCCGTTGTAAGGACTATTAAAGTTCTCACCCGGCTGATACAAACGGTTGGTGCGATAAAGTTGATAAGAACGAACAGGGAAGCCCGCACGGGAAACCTGATTGCCTTGGACGATGTCTAAGCCTTTTGTATCCAATACTTCATTACGGACATCACTGAGATTAGCGGTGATGCTGTAATTGAGTTTGCCGGCTTTATCACGATACGTGGCAGACAATTCCCAACCCTTATTTACCATGCTGCCCGCATTAGCAGGGATCACGGAGCTACCCGCATATCCCAACGCATTGGCCACTGGGAAGTCGATCAACATGTCAGTGATCTTCTTCTGATAAATATCGAAGGTGACATTCAGCTTGCTTTTCAGCAACGCAACATCGACACCGATATTGGTTTGTGTTGAATTCTCCCAGCTCACGGTTTCGTTCGGAATGTTATTGAGTGATGATCCCGGGGTCAATACATTGTTGAAATAGTAAGCAGTACCCGGATTGAGTTGGGCTACGAATGGATAGTTGCTTCCCAACTCCTGGTTACCAAGCATACCATACGAAACGCGAAGCTTGGCATAGTTGATGAAGTCAACCTTCTCCATGAATTTCTCCTTTGTGATCACCCAACCGGCAGATACGCTGGGGAAGAAGCCCCACTGCTTACCGCGCAATTGACTGAAACGGGAAGAACCATCGTAACGTCCGGTCGCTTCCAACAGATACGTCTGCTTGAAATTGTAATTCAGACGACCGAAGAAACCTGCCAGTGCAAAATCATTCGCCGATCCGCTCGGTGCAGCAAATGAACCGGTTGCCAGATTCAGAAACGGACGATCCGGATTAGCAAGTCCGGCACGTGAAGCACTCACGGAGGTGATCACGTTATCCAACCCCTGAAAACCACCTTGCAAACGGAACTGATGATCTTTCTTCAACTGGAAACTATAGGTACCGGAAGCGTAGTACTGATTGCTATTGAGTCGGTTGTTGGTATAACTCAACAAGGAGTCACCCACCATTTGTGCAAACAGATAGTTATTAGCGGCGGGGTTGGGGTTGAAAGAAGCATAGGCCGTACGGGCAACATACGCTTCCGTCCAGGAAGAACGTGAGTTATACGCTGCTTCAACGACAAAGTTGCGGAACACTTCTGCATTCAAGGCAAAGCGAACAGATAAGGTAGGTGTTTCCGCACGGTTAAGTCCGGATGCCTCTGCTGCTGCAACTGGGTTGATACGGTTGGTCTGACCGGCATCGCCGTATTGTCCGTCCGCAAACTTCGCGGGCCAGAGACGTGCCATAGAGATACCACGCTGTACAATCTCATTAGGAGACATACCGGCGGGCTGTGTATTGGTGGCTTTGGTATAGAACAGGTCCGTTGTGAATTTCACTTTACGGCTCAAATTGATATCGCCGTTCAAACGCAGATCGTACTTTTTAAAACTGTTATTGGTAACGATTCCCTGCTGGTTCAGATAGGTACCTGATGCGAGGAAGCTTACCTTCTCAGAACCACCGTTCACGATCAGGTTATGGTTTTGCATCAAACCGGAATTCTGGAAGATCAGATCTTTCCAATCCGTATTGAATACATTCAGATTATCAGCGGGCGTATTACGATACCGATCGATATCGGCCGCAGAAAATTGAGCGGCGCCTCCGGCATTCGTACGAAACTCATTGAAGAGGATCATGTGATCCACAGAAGAGATCAGCTCCGGAAAATTCGTGGGCGTTTGTTTACTCACAAAACTATTGAACGATATAGCCGTTTTCCCGGCTGCACCACGTTTGGTTTTGATGAGGATGACACCATTGGTACCACGTACCCCGTATACAGCTGTTGAAGCTGCATCTTTCAAGACGGTGATGCTCTCGATCACGTTCGGGTCAACATCATTTATGCTGACACCCTCTACTCCATCAACAATGATCAGCGGCGCGCTGCTATTGGTGATGGAACCGATACCGCGGATATTGATCGAACCACCATCTGCACCAGGCTGACCGGATCCTTGTTGGATCACAACACCGGGCGCAAATCCCTGCAACGCCATACTGGTAGAGGCAAGCGGACGCTTGATCAACTCGGCTCCTTTGACAGTTGTGACCGCACTGGTCACATTGCCTTTACGCTGCGAGCCATAACCTACTACAACAACCTCACCCAGGTCGCCGTTGGCAGCAGCTAGTACAACATCCAGGCGAGATCCTTTCACTTCCATCTCCTGTGTGGTAAAGCCAACAGAAGAAAAAAGAAGTCGGTCGCCGACAGACGCAGCAATGGAATAATTACCGGCCGCGTTGGTGATTACGCCGCCGGATTTCCCTTTCACGCCTACAGATACTCCCTCAATTCCTTTTCCCGCAGCATCGGATACCGTTCCGACAATACGGGTGGATTGAGCGAATGCCTGCCCCAGCATGCACAGGAGGAAGCAGCTCAAAATGGTTAATTGTCTCATAATCGATCGATTTTGATTGGTTGAATTTTTATGGTGATTTAAAATTTCCCTGATGATCAACGGCCTTCGATCCAAATGGATCTACCAGACGATCGAGTGCTACGGCCAGCTCCAGTCGACGGACCGGACGATTGAGATCCCAATTGGGGAATCCCGCGGATGCGTATACCTCCTTCAACTGTACTTCCTGAATTTGACCCGGACGAAACTTGTCCAATAACCACAGTAAATCCCTGCCACTCAGGAACCCATCACTCACACTGAAAAGTGAATTATTGAAATAGGAACGAAGTGGCGGAGCCAACTCACTCCAGGTCACCACCGAATCGGCATCGAACCAGGTCCGGTTCGCCCAACCCGATGGCTGCAATCTTCCACGTATCAAACCAGTCGCACCGATGCGTTGTACAGAAACAAAATGAGCATGAGCCGGTGTGATATCTGCATACGGCATGATGTATGCCTTCGCATCAATTAAAGATTGCTGAATCTCCCGTACCGGGATCTCAACAGCATGGCGGTTTGATAAAGCAGCTTTTGCCGCAAGTAATCCGGCTGCTTGTCCGGTCAACAGCAC
>CANGZN010000145.1 GCA_947458625.1 Chitinophagaceae bacterium | reverse complement strand
GAAGCAGGTGACGTTTCAGGGAGCCGGAGCCGGACAGTTTCTGTATGTGATCTTCGGATTGCATGCGCTGCACGTATTGGCCGGGGTGATCGTGTTGATCATCATGGCGATCCGTTCATTCGCAGGTGCGGTGAAGAACTACAGTCCTGTACCCGTGGAGATCGCGGCAACGTATTGGCATTTCGTAGATCTCTTGTGGATCTATCTATTCGTCTTCTTCCTCGTGGTAGGGAGCGGACAATAAAAATTGAAACATTCGATAAACGGTATAAGCATGTCGACAACAACAGCACACGTTCAGCATCCGAAATGGTGGAGCGGCGGTAAAAGTCCCTTCAACCTCGAGTATGGTAAACTCATGATGTGGTACTTCCTTATGAGTGATGCCTTTACGTTCGGCGCGTTTCTGATCTCCTACGGAACCATTCGTTTCAGTCAGAATTTCTGGCCAGATCCCAACGTGGTGTTCAATGCATTCCCCGGAGCCGGACATGCGAATCTTCCACTGGCTTTTGTGAGTGTGATGACCTTCATCCTGATCATCAGTTCGGTGACTATGGTGTTGGCGGTGCATGCAGGACATAACAATGATAAAAAAGGCGTAGTTAAATGGTTATTCTGGACCATCATCGGTGGTGCTGCCTTCTTGGGTTGTCAGGCTTGGGAGTGGCATCACTTGATCACTGCAGAGCATGCTGTACTGATGGACGGACAACTCGCCATCGTTGGTCAAACCACAAGCGTTAACCCCTGGGGTGATCTGGTCTCCAATGAAGCCGCCATGGCTGCCTTGGCCAAGACGCCGCATGAGACACTGGTGAATCTGGCTCATTTGAGTGATCATAACATGACACATGAAGCAGCTGCTAAGTTGAGTCATGCTGACTTGATGAAGACCGTTTCTGCCAACCTCGACTCCTTACACATCCGTAAGAATGGTCCGGTTGCTTTCGGCGGATATTTCTACGGCATCACCGGCTTTCACGGTTTCCACGTATTCTCCGGCGTGATCATCAACATCGTGATGCTGATCATGACACAGAAAGATGTGTTCGCCAAGAGAGGCCATTATCTGATGATCGAGAAAGCCGGTCTGTACTGGCACTTCGTAGATCTGGTATGGGTATTTGTATTCCTTTGCTTCTATCTGATCTAAAATCCTGAACTACAACTTTGAACTCTGAACCCTGAACTAATTGAATATGCAACATCCAGCTTTTGAAGAAGTAACCGTACACCATCACGTCGATAACGAAACGTTCAAGAAGCGTGTTCGCAACACAACGATCTTGTTGTCGGTCGTGACGATCATTGAACTGTTGATCGGTTTGGCGATCTACAACATTCATAAGGGAGAGAACCCAAGTGAATTGCTTGTGCTGATGTTCAAAGGCATGGTGTGCATCCTGACGTTGGCCAAAGCCTATTACATCGTAGCGGTATTCATGCACTTGGGTGATGAGCTCCGTAACATGATCATGACCATTGTTGTGCCCCTGTTGCTGTTCGTATGGTTCATCACGGCCTTCATCTGGGACGGCAGTTCATATAAGAATCTCCGGAATAAGTACGACAGACATTTTAAGGAGAGCACCACGCCGGCTAAGCATGGCGCACATAAATAACTAGTTTTTGAACAAACGCGCTTTTCTTGCAATACTACTGGCACTCTTTGTGCCGCTTGTTGCCTACTTTATTGTGTCTGACCTAAGTGGATCTGCTACACAGATGCCACGTCATTATTTCCCTGATTCAGTCGTGCAGCGGGTGGTAAAGGGTAAGCAAGTGCTTGATACCGTTTGGCATCAGGTTGAGGAACCTAAGCTGATCAATCAACTCGGGGACACTGTCACCTTTGATAGTTTACGAGGCAAGATCCTGGTCATGGATTTTTTCTTTACTCGTTGCCCCACGATCTGTCCGGCTATGACCATGAACATGAAGCGAATGGCCGAGTCGATCCACAATGGCAAGCGAGTGGGAGATAAGACCAACAAGCGCGTGCACTTCATTTCGATCAGTATCGATCCGGAACGAGACAGTTTGGAGCGGATCAAACATTGGGCCGATCGATTCCAGGTGAATCCGGAACAATGGTGGATACTGACCGGCAACCGCGATTCGATCTACCAGTTTGTACTGGAGGAGATCAAGCTTGGCTTGATCGATGGAGAGGGTGTTGATTCCAATTTTGTACATAGCGACAAGTTCGTGCTGGTCGATCCGAGTCGACGCGTACGCGGTTATTACAGTGGATTGGATTCGATGGAGCTGAAAGAACTTTCGAACGATCTGGTGCTGCTCACGATGGAAAAAGATCCGAATCGAAAATTTTTCCTGTCCGGAAAACTTCCGATCATAGCCTTTGCTTTTTTGGCTGCCTTATTCGGGGTGTTCCTTTTATTGTTTCTCTTAAAAAAATCACGCTGATATGTTAGCACCTGTATGGAAGAAAAATGATGCGAAAGCGCGGGTATTGATCTTTACTTTCTCAGCCATTGTATTCGCTGCCGTCGTGATCTTGGGACGTATCCAACTCAAAGTCGATCTGGGCTTTGATGTGCATGTATTTGCCAAGGCCAATGCCGTGATCAATTCGTTGGTAGCGGTGTTGCTGTTAGGCGGGTTGTTCAGCGTGAAGTCCAAAAACTATTTGCTGCACAAGCGAATGATGATGACGGCCATGTTGCTGTCTGTCTTATTTCTGGTCAGCTACATCGCACACCATCTGTTTGCCGGTGAAACAGCATTCGGAGGCGAGGGTACTATCCGCACCGTTTACTATCTGATCCTGTTCACGCATATTCCATTGGCGGGACTTATCCTTCCGTTCATTTTATTTTCTGCCTATCGGGCACTGATCGGAGAATGGTCAGCCCATAAAAAACTGGTTCGCTACACTTGGCCGATCTGGTTTTATGTGGCGGTAACCGGTGTGATTGTATACCTATTGATCAGTCCGTATTATCAGTAACGATACAGGACTTTATTGCGGGCGATGATGCAAGCGCCCATGACACCCGCTCGTTCACCCAATTTGGAGAGTGATAACTGTGTGTCGCTGTTCACCAAACTCAGTGAGTATTTATTTACGGCACTTCGTATGGGCAATCGGAGATAGTCGCCCGTTTCAGATAAGGTTCCGCCCAGTATCAATAGTTCCGGATTGAATACATTGATCAGCATGGCGATGCCCTTTCCGAGTTTCTCACCGATATCGGCCAGGATCTCGATGGAGAGAATGTCTTCATTTTGTGCCGCCTGAATGATGTCGAGCAAGGTGATCTCACTGACATCTTTTTTCTTTCGCATGGCCGATGAGCTCGATCCTTGTTCAATCCGCTCTCGGAATTTTCGTATCAAGGCCATACCCGAGGCCTCGGTTTCCAGGCATCCTTTTTTTCCGCAGTGGCAGAGCACTTCATTTTCAAAAAATGGGATGTGTCCGAATTCCCCACTGAAACCGGATTTACCGTAATAGAGTTTACCATCGATCAAAATACCCAGACCGATTCCATAGTCCATGTTCACGAACAGGACATTGCGCCTATTCTGCATGTCTGAACCACAATACTCTCCATAGGCCATGGCGCGGGAGTCATTCTCCAACACCACGGGGATACCGATCTCCTTTTCAATGACGGTCGCGAGCGGCTCTTCATGAAAAT
>CANGZN010000144.1 GCA_947458625.1 Chitinophagaceae bacterium | reverse complement strand
AGCCATGCCGTTTTCATCCCTTATCTCGAGAATCTGAAGCTGGAAAACCTTACCTTTGCCGCCCCCGACGTAGGGGCTACCAACCGGATCCGGGAGATCGCCAGCTATTTCAATGCGGAAATGGTCATTTGCGATAAACACCGGAAACGAGCCAATGAGATCGCCAGTATGGTGGTCATTGGAGATGTCACCGGACGGGATGTAGTCATCATCGACGACATCTGCGACACCGGCGGTACCCTGGCAAAAAGTGCCGGGATGTTGAAAGACAAGGGAGCCCGTTCGGTCAGGGCACTGATCACCCATCCGGTGCTTAGTGGCAAGGCCTACGAGAATATCGAGAATAGTGTGTTGGAGGAATTGGTCGTTTGTAACACCATCCCTCTTCGCAAGGAAAGTTCAAAATTTAAAGTCCTTTCTGTTGCCGATCTCTTCGCCGTAGCCATCCGCAATGCGTTTGAGAATAAGAGTATAACCAGTCTCTTTATTCACTCGCAACGCCGAGATAAGTAAACTTTAAACTCAGATACTATGAACACGATTACAATCGAAGGACAACTGAGGACCGGTTTTGGCAAGTCAGCCACCCGTCAACTCCGCTCTCAGGACCTGGTGCCCGGTGTAATTTATGGAGGTGCAAAAGAAATCCACTTCTCCGCTCCGGCAGCCGCATTAAAAAAGTTGGTTTACACCCCCAACTTCCAGATCGCCGAAGTGAAGGTAGATGGAGAGATTTACCGGACCATCATGAAAGACCTGCAATTCGACAAAGTGTCGGATAAGCTAACCCACATCGACCTGTTGGAAATGGTGGAGGACAAGAAAGTCGTTGCCGACATTCCCCTCAATTTCATCGGAACATCCAAGGGGGTAAAAGATGGTGGTAAGCTGGTTACCAAGATGAAGTCCCTCAAGGTGAAAACCTTCCCTAAGTACCTGAAAGAGAAAATCGATGTATCCATCGATGCGCTGGAACTGAACGGAAACATCCGCGTGGAAGATGTGCAGGTAGAGAATTATGAGGTCCTCAATTCCCCTCGTATTCCCATTGCTACTGTGGTTATGACCCGTCAGCTCAAGCAAGAGGAGGCCGCTGCTCCTGCGAAAAAATAATGGAATTTCTCAAAGATTATGGCCCGCACCATTGGTGCGGGTCTTTTTTATGCCGAATCAAGTAACTTGAATCTCGATGAAATACCTGATCGTTGGCTTGGGTAATATAGGAAATGAATACGCGCACACGCGTCACAATATCGGATTCGATGTGGTGAATGCTTTTGTGCAAAAGCATGGCGGGCAATTTCGGAATGATCGGCTTGCATTTGTGTCGGATATAAAGTGGAAAGGCAAACTATATGTATGCATTTGTCCGACTACGTATATGAATCTGAGTGGAAAAGCAGTTAAATACTGGATGGAAAAAGAAAACATTCCAGTAGAGAATGTGCTGGTTATCCTGGACGACTTGGCGCTGTCCTTGGAACAACTACGATTAAGAACTGCCGGGAGTGATGCCGGGCATAACGGACTAAAAAGTATTCAAGATTCACTGGGTACTACTCAATACGCTCGCCTTCGTTTCGGGATCGGTAATAATTTTCCGAAGGGGATGCAGGCCGAATTTGTGCTCAGTCGGTGGAATAAAGAAGAAGAACCGGTTGTTCAGTTGAAGATCGACGCATCAGTGGGTGTGATCGAACAGGTTTTTCAGCAAGGGTTTTCTTCAACGATGAGCCAGTTGAATCAGCAGGTATTTATTCGGAGCTAGTCTCTATTTTCTTATTTTTGAGACATCCATTACCCAGCATGAAGATATTCTGCATCGGACGAAATTATGTGGCGCATGCGCTGGAGTTGGGCAATGAAGTGCCCGAGGAGCCTGTCATTTTCCTGAAACCCAAATCCGCCTTACTCCCTCTCGGAACACAATTCTATTATCCCGAATTCACCAATGAGTTACATTATGAATGCGAATTGGTTCTTCGAGTTTCCAAGAATGGTCGTTACGTGCCGGAGCGACATGCCTCCAAGTACTATGATGCTATTTCGGTTGGCATCGATTTTACGGCGCGTGATATTCAGCAGGAACTGAAAACAAAGGGGCTTCCTTGGGAAAAAGCCAAGGCATGGGATCATTCGGCTATTTTAGGGTCCTGGCGCCCCTTCTCCGATTATTCCGTCAAACCATCCATTGAGTTCTCGTTGCAAAAAGACGGGGAAACCGTCCAGAAAGGCGATTCTTCCCTGATGATCTATTCCTTCAATCGGATCGTTGCTGAAATATCTAAATATTTTACGTTGCAGATCGGCGACCTGATCTTCACCGGCACTCCGGCCGGCGTAGGGGAGGTTTTTCCGGGAGACGTACTGGAAGGATTCATTGAAACTGAATCTCTTTTCAAACTCGAGGTCAAGTAAACAACATCACCTCCGTTCTAGGCGTATTTTTGTCCGCAACGATTGGCCCCCATGCTAGCTCCTGACATTCAACTTCGTGCCTACAGACATATGGCCTTGCTTTCGGCCATGGCCAGCAAATACGAAGCCAATCGCACGATCTGTAAATATGTACATGCCACCGCACGCGGTCATGAGGCCATTCAACTCGCCACGGCCTATCAATTGCGGGCTTCCGATTATGTGAGTCCTTATTACCGGGATGATAGTTTATTACTTGGACTGGAATTCACCCCGTATGAATTGATGCTCCAATTGCTTGCTAAGGCAGATGATCCTTTTTCCGGTGGCCGGGAATATTATGCGCACCCCAATCATCGGGGTGGAGGGAAGCCGACCATCATTCACCAAAGTAGTGCAACGGGTATGCAGGTCATTCCGACCACGGGCATTGCACACGGATTACGGTATTGGGAGGTTCAAGACCCCGCTAATACAATCCTCAGTGATTCTCCGGTGGTGGTTTGCTCCTTGGGCGATGCTAGTGTAACGGAAGGTGAAGTGAGTGAAGCTTGGCAAACAGCCGTACTGCACCAACTTCCGATTCTTTACCTCGTGCAGGACAATCAGTGGGGTATCAGTGTAACCGCGCAGGAATCAAGGGCCATGAATGCATTCGAGTATGCGGCCGGATTCAAGGGTTTGCACCGGGTGCAGGTGGATGGAAGTGATTTTGAAGCATCGTATCGCGTGATGCAAGATGCAGTTCAGTATGTACGAGAACACCGGGCTCCGATCCTTGTGCATGCGTCCGTTCCGCTCTTAGGTCATCACACCAGTGGTGTTCGAAAAGAATTTTACCGGGATGAAGAAGACCTGGAGAAACATCATGCGCACGATCCGTTTCATAAATGGCATCAGAAATTATTGGCCTCCGGAATACCTGCAGCTGAGTTGGAGGCGATCCGCTCCGAGGCAGAGTGGTTGATCGAACAGGATTTTGATAGGGCCGTACAAGCAGCCGACCCCGATCCTTCGACCGTTTCACAACATGTATTTGCCCCCACACCCATCACACAGGAGCAAGGAGAGAGAAGTCCGGCCGGTGCACCCAAAGTGATCATGGTTGACGCAGCCTTATTCGCGATCCGTGAACTGATGCAAAAACACCCGGAAGCTGTTTTGTATGGACAGGATGTAGGCAAGCGATTGGGTGGGGTTTTTCGAGAAGCAGCTACCCTCGGTGATCAATTCGGGGATCATCGGGTTTTCAATACAGCCATCCAGGAAGCCTATATCGTCGGTTCTACCGCTGGTATGGCAGCTGTT
>CANGZN010000143.1 GCA_947458625.1 Chitinophagaceae bacterium | reverse complement strand
TCCAAGATGTTGGCCATGAGTGGTGGACAGATCACTTGTCCCATCGTTTTCCGCGGCCCCAATGGATCAGCCGGACAGTTAGGTGCCCAACACTCCACTGCTTTCGAATCTTTATATGCAAATATTCCCGGCATCAAAGTTGTATCGCCCAGCAATGGATATGATGCAAAAGGATTACTCAAGCAGTCCATCCGTTTTGAGGAAGATCCTGTGGTGTTCATGGAGAGTGAGCAGATGTATGGAGATAAATGTGAAGTACCGGAAGAGGAGTACTATATCGAACTTGGCAAGGCAGATGTGAAGCGTGCCGGACGCGATGTAACCATCGTCTCTTTTAATAAAATGATGAAAGTGGCGCTGGGCGCAGCGGCTGAGTTGGAAAAGGAGGGCATCAGCGCAGAGGTGATCGACCTACGTACCATCCGTCCGCTCGATTGGATGACCATTCTCGAGAGCGTGAAAAAAACCAATCGACTGGTTATTGTGGAAGAGCAGTGGCCTTTTGCTTCCGTATCATCAGAAATTACTTACCGTATACAGAAAGAGGGATTCGACTATCTCGATGCCCCGATCCGTCGTATTACCGCAGCTGACGCACCCTTGCACTATGCCCCGAACCTGGTTGCAGCGGCCTTACCGGATGTGAACCGTACTGTTCGCCTGGTGAAGGAAGTTATGTATCAGGTAAAGTAGGTTCAATATTAACAGTGTACTGACGATCACACACTGATTTTCCGGTAGATTTGACCCAAATTCGACCGATGCCTGTAAATCATTTTCTGATCGTTTACCTCATCACGCTGTTACTCTTGTTATTGCCCGCACCCGGCATGGCCTGGTTGTTTCAAAAAGCCGGACTCCCCGCTTGGAAAGCTTATATCCCTTTTTACAATACTTGGCTGATACAAGGGCTGACCGGCCGGCCCAAACATTGGGTCTTTTGGCAAGCGATTCCGGTGATCGGATGGTTCATCACACCCGGTATCTACATTGAATTCGCCAAGGTATTTGGACGATTCACCGTGCTGGATCATATCGGTGCCAGTTTATTATCGCCCTTTTATTTCGCCTGGCTCGGATTTCAAAAACAGCCAAGTTTTATCGGACCTGAAGGCGTAAAAAAGCATGTCAAACAAGGTTGGCGGGAATGGTATGATGCCGCCATTTTTGCCATTGTTGCTGCCACCTTGATTCGCACATTTGTATTTGAGGCGTATACGATCCCATCGGGTTCGATGGAGAAAAGCTTACTGATCAACGATTTTCTTTTTGTCAGTAAATTCAGTTACGGTCCGCGTATACCCAACACGCCGCTTTCCGTTCCCTTTGTACATAATTACATGCCTTTCGGCTCCAGTAAGAAATCATATGTCTCCGAAGTACAGTTTCCTTACATCCGTTGGTTCGCGACTCCTGTGGAGCGATTGGACGCCGTTGTGTTCAATTTTCCTGCCGGTGACACCGTAGTGAACAGGCCGGGCTATCAGTCCTTTCGAGAGTTTCAAGCCCTTTGCCGGGAGTACGGTAATGGCGATGTAGATGCTGGCAGACGTATCGTACTCGCAAATGCGGACACACTTCCACTAGCTGTGCATACAGTAGATAAAACCGATAATTACATCAAACGTTGTGTGGCGGTTGCCGGAGATACCTTAGAGATCCGGGCCGGGGACGTGTACATTGACGGTAAAAAGCAAACACCACCGCCAAACTCGGTGATGAACTATTTTGTTACAACGAACGGACAAATGCTCGATCCGGAGATCATGGAGAGTGAATATGGTGTCGATTTTGTGAATGAAGTGCTCACCATCCGTGTCGATCAATATTATGTTCGCAATTTGCCTGCCCGATCTGTACAGAAAATGATCGAAAGTGGGTTGGTGAAATCCATTCAACCAGACATACTCCATCCGGATTCATTGGATCTGAGTAACTGGGCCAATCGCATATTCCCGTATGATCAGACGCATCGTTGGACGCTCGATTATTTCGGTCCGATCTGGATTCCGAGGAAAGGGGCGACACTGACCCTGACTCCGGAAAATTATCCGATTTATGAGCGCGCCATCCGGGTCTATGAAAAAAATGAGCTGGTGATGCAAGGCGATCGATTTTTCATCAATGGGAAACCTACCACTACCTATACATTCAAAATGGATTATTACTGGATGATGGGAGATAACCGACATGGATCTCAGGATTCAAGATTCTGGGGATTTGTTCCGGAAGATCGCATCGTAGGTAAAGCGTCTTTGATCTGGTTCAGTTGGGAGAACGGCCCTCGTTGGGACCGCTTATTCCGTTTCGTGAAATAATATGCCTAACTTGTTGGAGTGACTCAGCAATTATCCTTTTCATACGAAGAATGGCCTGACGACGCTGCCTTGTCCGAACAAGATCGGACACTCTTGGAAGAGGCTCGTCGGGTAACTGAACTCGCCTATGCACCCTATTCCAATTTTTGGGTAGGTGCTGCCGCACGGCTTGTTTCCGGCTCCCTTGTGGTTGGTACCAATCAAGAGAATGCATCTTATCCGGTCGGTATTTGCGCTGAGCGTGTATTACTTGGGCATGCAGCTGTTCGTTACCCCAATGATCCCATAGAGACCATCGCCATCAGTTATCATCCGAAGGATAGATCAAGCCAGATTCCATTATATCCATGCGGTATGTGCCGTCAGGCACTGCTGGAGCAGGAGATCCGTTTTCAGCGACCCATGCGATTGATCCTTGCCGGAATGGAAGGAAAAGTTCATGTGATCGAATCGGCTCAGTCTCTTTTGCCCTTCGCCTTTACGGGGCAGGGACTGCGTTCTTAACTGCTATTTTCTATATCTTCCACTCATAACGATTGCATATGAGTGCTTCCAAACAATCCTCGATCTCGCGGGGTCAATTTATTCGTCAAACCGCCCTCACAGCAGGCGGATTTCTCATCTTGCCCCGCCATGTACTCGGCCGAGGTTTCATCGCGCCTAGTGATAAGCTGAACATTGCCGGCATCGGTGTGGGCGGTAAGGGAGCCAGTGATCTGATGGAATTCTCCAAGAGTCCCTTCGTGAACATCGTCTCTTTATGCGATGTAGATGACCGACAGGCCATAGACGCACGTAAGAAATATTCAAAGGCTACTTATTACAGAGATTTTAGGGAGATGCTGGATAAAGAGAAGAATAACATCGATGCTTGTTCCATCTCCACACCCGACCATACCCATGCTGTAGCTACGTTGGCCGCTATGCAACTGGGTAAACATGTATATACGCAAAAGCCACTCACGCATAATATTTACGAGGCGCGACAGCTTACCGAGGCGGCAAAAAAATATAAGGTGGTCACCCAGATGGGAAATCAGGGTGGCTCCGGAGATGGCGTACGCCAAGCAAAGGAGATGTATGATGCCGGGCTGATCGGTGAGGTGACAGCTGCACATGCCTGGACGAACCGACCGGTTTGGCCGCAAGGGATTCCAACACCGACTGGTAAATACGATGTTCCATCCGAACTGGATTGGAATCTTTGGCTCGGTCCAGCTGCGTACATCGACTACAACCCATCCTACATTCCATTTAATTGGAGAGGCTGGTGGGCTTTTGGTACGGGCGCACTAGGTGATATGGCATGTCATATCATGGATCCCATTTTTCGTTTGTTGCCCATTCAATATCCCGATTCGGCCGAATGCAGTGTAGCGACGATCTGGAAAGAGATGTGGAACGATACGCCCAATATGGATGCTTGT
>CANGZN010000142.1 GCA_947458625.1 Chitinophagaceae bacterium | reverse complement strand
CTCGGCTTTTTATTCGCTATTCGGCTTCTGTTCCAGCAGACCAATACTGCCAAGCAACAGATTAAACAATGAGCTTTTGTATCTTTAATCAGCAGCGGCACCGGGCAGACGGAACACAGAATACCGCCACATCGCCAATGCTTTAACGTTAGCTGCATCGACTCAAATACCCAAAAGCTAATCCGAATCATTTTACCAATTTTAGATTCTTTAGGATCAATCCGCCGCCTGATTGAATTAGGTTGATTCGAATACGATCCACCTTTGCCTCCTTTTCCAAAAACTGATAGTACGTATGTGGATCTTGTCCGTCGATGGCCGAATGTACCGGACGACGATCGCTCCTTGCCCGAATCTCCGCGGCATACCGTAGCGGGATTTTGAGAATCAGTTTTTCTTTTTCGTACAACTCAATCTCTGCAACCGGAGTGCCTTCCGGTAAAATCACATCCGAGAAGGCCTGACAGGTTAGCCCGGTGACGGAATAAGCTTTGTCGAGAAGGAGGCTAATTTTGTCCGACCGATGAATGTTCCCGTCGGAGGTGATATCCTTGAACACCAGTGAATCGACCAGGCGATATCCGTCTCTGGGCAACATCGGCTTTGGACGGTCATAGAAACGCCTGGTCCATTCCCGAATGGGATCATAAGGAAGTTGACTCGGTAATTCTTTTCGACCACTCCAAGCATAATCCAGTGCCAGCACATACGCACCAAACTGCTCAATGTTGATGAGCATATTTTTTTCACTGCTCTCGAAATCGGCCCAGGTCGTCTGCAATACGCCTGCTTTTTCATCAATGGCTGCTTTTACAAATCCGTGGACGTTGTTAGGCCACAGCCAAGGTGAGGCGAGGGGAATGTTTTGATTCTGCTTCCAGATCTGCAAATTCTTTTTGTAGACGGATGGATCCGGATTATTGAGGTAATGCCAATCGGCCACATAGGTGCCGGGCGGTATCGCTTCGCGAATGGTTTTAGCTCTCGATGGGTTGATCCCATTACAGGCATCCGGTCCTTCTCCCGGCGCCAGTCCCATATCGCCCCAGATCATCAATTTCTTATTGTTTGTTTTGGCATAGCGATCTAGAAAAGACAATTGATCTCTGAATAAGGATACCTCTTTATCGCGCGGCAGATTGAATCCGATCATCCCGATCTCGTCGAATCCAACATGTAAGGTGGAAGAATTGAGCAGCTCAATGGCTTCGTTCCATATTTTTCGAATCGCCTCTTTGGCTTCGGGAAGATCGGTGTTGAGCGTATAGGGATACTGTGGATTGATGGCTAGCCAGCGGGTTGATTTTGGTTTGAAAAACCACTCCATGTGACCGATACTTTGGATCAACGGGATCGGCTCCACTCGATTTTTTCGAAGAAATTCGAATTCAGTACGGAGGTCGTTGAGTGAAACGGAGATGGGGTTGTGTATCTCCGGGAAGGATTTCCACTGGGCCTGTTCACATTGAATGACGGCCTTATTCATTTTTAGTGGAAACAGGACTCGCTGATACATCCGGGTGTGCAGCTCGAGGGCCGTAGGTCCGGTGAACATGTGAATCCCTCTCCAGCTGGCCTTGGGTTTGTCAGCCACCTTCATACAGGGGATGTGAACGCGACCGGCTACGATCTCTACCGACTGTGCCAGCGTATGCAGAGCATATTGTAGAGCCGTATCGGAGTCGCATTCGATTCGGATCTTTTCCCTGCTAACGTCGATTCGATATTTCTGATCGCTCAGCTGATCATCTTTGATCACTTCGATGAAAGGGTGATGCTGCTGACCCAATTGCCATTGCAGGGCGATGAGTTCTCTCAGGGCATCCCCAACGGAATCAGGAGCAGACTGACTTTCTAACGGGAATACATAAGCACCTGATAGCCGATCCAGCTGTTCGGGTTGCGGAAGAATATTCTTTTGAGTGGGTTTGGGCTCCCATGTCTTCAACACGCGTTGAGGCCCAACGTATTTAATACCCGTTCGTGTTTCCTTATTTTCTTTTTCCTGGAGGACTTCGATCAGAAAGCTTCTTTGAAGCAACCGGTTGCTGTCGATGATAATTTTGTCTTCGTAGAATTCAAGATATTGGCTCCGTTGGGCATGATCGGTGGGACTCGGATTAGGTTTCTCTACCGCTCTTACTTTGAACGGAAAGGGACTATTGAATTCAAAATTGCCGAAGGGAGTATACGCGATTACCTTTTTCCCGGTGAATTGCTTCCAGTCTCGGATCTCTATGCCTCTGGCATCTTTCCATTGGGCTTCCCGAAAATAGGGTTTCCAAATGCGCACGAACGTGATCTCAGCTAGTCCGGTATCACCTCGATTCCATTTACAGTCAATCCAGGTGCGAATGTTGTTTTCATTTCGCTCCAATTGATAGATGCCGTAAACAGCCGTGTTTCGACTGCCTAATTCCAGCCGAGTATCGTTGGGTTTATCGACGAGAATATCTTGCTCCCACCAGGTGAAGTAGTAATGATGTTGTTTGCGGTCGGCAGTAAAGAAATTGACTTCCGATCCCATGGCCCAAGTCAGCCCGTTTGTTTCGAGGATCAGCCCTTTCTTGGGAATTAACTTGGCTTGTGTTTGAGCTGAAGTGATTCCGATCGATCCGATCAGCGAAATGAGGAGGAATAAAAATTTACTTCGCAACATAATACGTTAAGGTACCACCTTTCAACAGCTCTGTATGCGTGATCGAACGAACCGGGATCTGCTTGCCATTCCAGTCGACTCTGACGATTCCTCCTTGTGCTGCATTGATTTTCTTGACTTGAAGCTGCACCGATCTTCCGTTTGGCAAATTGATCTTCGCATTTTTGATCAGGGGGAATCCGAACATGTATTCACCGCTGGTCGGATTCATCGGATACATACCCAGGCTACTCCAGAGATACCAAGCACTCATTTGTCCGCAGTCATCGTTGCCACTGAGTCCATCCGGACCGTTCTTGTAGATACTATCAGCTACTACCCGAAGCCATTTAGCAGCTTTTTCTGGCTGACCTAAAGCAGTATACATATAAATGATGTGGTGGCTGGGTTCATTGCCGTGTGCGTATTGCCCGATAAGTCCAGTTACATCAATAGATACGTTATCTCCGTGTAATTCGGAAGGGGCTGTGAACAGCTCATCCAGTTTTGCGACTAACTTTTCTTTCCCGCCGTAAAGTGATGCCAAAGAATCAACCGCATGTGGCACAAAGAAGCTGTGTTGCCAAGCGGTTCCTTCGATGTATTGTCCGTCGAATCCATGTTCAGATAGCAAGGGGTCGAAAGGTTCGATGAAGGCCCCATCCGACTTTCGTGCCCGCATGAATCCGGTTTTTGTATCGAACAGTTTTGCATAACTGCCGGCTCGTTTCATGAACAGCGAGTAGTCCTCCGTCTTTCCTAATTTTTTTGCTACTTGTGCGATACACCAGTCATCGAACGCATATTCCAGTGTCATGGTTACGCTCCAGCCGTGTTTATCTTGCGGAACATATCCGTATTCGATATAAGCCGGGGTACCTCGTTGTTTTTGAAAAGCGGAGGCGCGCATCGCTTGATAGGCTTTCTCGTAGTCGAATCCGTTGATGTCTTTCAGGATTGCATCCGCAATGATGGGAATACTGTGATAGCCGGTCATGGTGTTGGCTTCCCAGGTGCTGATGTCCCATACGGGAAGTAATCCATCGTCTTCATAACGCTGCAGAAGACTATTGATAAGATCAGGAATACGATTTGTCTGTGTGATCGTGAACAGGGGAGAAAGCGCACGAAACACATCCCATTGAGAGAAGATG
>CANGZN010000141.1 GCA_947458625.1 Chitinophagaceae bacterium | reverse complement strand
GAATTCGCAAAAGGAGACGGTACCCCTCGCTTCAATCCCTTCTTCATTCCCAAGATGATCTTGGATATCGCTGCCGGACACATCTCCATGCGGCACAACCTGCGCGGACCCAACTTCGCCGTGGTCAGCGCCTGCGCCAGTAGCACCCATGCCATCATGGATGCATTCAATCTGCTTCGCCTCGGTAAAGCCGACATCATCCTTACCGGTGGTGCTGAATCGGTGATCAGTGAAGCAGGCGTGGGCGGATTCAATGCGATGAAAGCCATGAGCGAACGCAACGACGATCCGCAAACCGCCAGCCGCCCCTACGATAAAGACCGCGACGGATTCGTAATGGGAGAAGCAGCAGGTTGCTTAGTACTTGAAACGTTGGATAGTGCCCTCGCTCGTGGAGCCAAGATCTATTGCGAAGTGGTCGGTGCCGGCGCTACCGCCGATGCCTACCATATCACCGCGCCTCATCCGGAAGGATTAGGTGCCAAGAACGTAATGTTCGCAGCTCTCGAAGAGGCTGGTATGCGTCCGGATGAGATCGATTACATCAACACGCACGGAACCTCTACGCCGATAGGAGATGGGGCGGAAGTAAAAGCCATTACTCAGGTGTTCGGTGAGCATGCGTACCAATTGAATATCAGTGCTACGAAGTCGATGACCGGTCACTGTTTAGGTGCTGCCGGCGTGATCGAAGCCATCGCTTGCATCAAGGCCGTGATACACGACATCGTTCCACCCACGATCAACCATTTTACCGATGATCCGGAGTTGGATCCCAAATTGAATTTCACCTTCAACAAGCCCCAGGCTCGTCCCGTTCGTGCAGCGCTAAGCAACACGTTCGGTTTTGGCGGACACAATGCTTGTGTGATCGTGAAAAAATATGTCTGATAGTCCAACCACTTTGTTACATCGGATTTTCGGTTCGGCCGAAGAGCGGATCTTCCGAAAGAATCTGCGCAATCTATTGGGTTTTCGTCCCCGTAATTTCTCCGTTTACGAACTCGCGCTCACGCATCGTTCACTGAAAGAACCCATCGATCAGAACAACGAGCGTCTGGAATTTTTAGGGGATGCTATACTGAGTTCTCTCGTGGCTGAGTATCTCTTCAAGCGATATCCCTACAAGGAAGAAGGATTTCTGACAGAGATGCGCAGCAAGATGGTGAATCGCAATCAGCTCAACGATATCGCCCTTCGGATCGGGCTGAATAAGATCGCCATTTTCAATCGTAATGATGGGGCCCTGCGCAGCAGCCAGATCTTTGGTAATACACTAGAAGCGTTGGTTGGAGCGATCTACCTCGATCAAGGCTATGCTTTCACGGATAAGTGGGTGTTGCGCAACCTGATTCAGCCGCACCTGTCGATGGATGATCTCGAATTGCTGGATCTTAATCTCAAGAATAAACTTTACGGCTGGGTGAATCGCCAGGGTAAAACGCTGGAGTTCGTTACCCTCAATGAAAAACTGGAGCGCGGCCGACGACTTTTCACTGTTGCTGCCGTCATCGATGGTGAACGCATTGCCGAAGGAAAAGCCTTCAATAAAAAAGACGCTTCCCAGATCGCGGCACAGGAGGCGATCCGGTTATTGGGGATCGAGTAAAATCACAGGTTATTGAGCTGGCTGGATAAGATCCCATTTATTGCCATAGAGATCTTCGAATACGATCACTTTTCCGAATGACTCAGTAACCGGTCCGCGTACGATACGAATATCTTCTTTCCGCAGCCGGATTTCATACGCATCAATGTCGTCGGTGTACATGAAAAGAAATACTCGTCCGCCTGTCTGATCACCCACCCGGCTCAGTTGATGTTCATCCGCTGCTTTGGCCAACAACAACTGGCAACTGTTTTTTCCGGGCGATACCACCACCCAGCGCTTCGTTTCACTCATCACAGTATCCTCGATCAACGCAAAACCTAACTTGTTGACATAAAACTCGATCGCCTCATCGTAATCCCGAACCACCAACGCGATCTGAAAAAGCTTTTGATTTGACACGTTTAAATTTTGGGGTTAAATCTTTTGAGGACAGCTTCGACCTTATCCTTTCCGTAATATCGATTAATCTCTTTTTTTTCAATGCTGTTTCCTCGCTCGTAAACTCTTCGTATAACAGACTGGTATTGGCGCTGCCAATCGATTTTTCGAATATCCGTATCCCAAAAAACTACGGCTCTTATTTTATTTAGATCCGGGGTCTCAGCATATTTTTTTTTCTTAAGCTGTTCGATTTCGTGGTATACCTGTAAGATCATCAACATTCCCTCCTCAAGTCCTAAAACCTGCTCCAGTTTCAATGCTAAAGCAGTATTCATCCCCCTTTTCCCCTTGGTGATTGATGTGATGGTCTGGGGATATTCATTGATAGCCAAGGCTAATTGCCCTTTTTTAAGCCTTTTCTCCTTGATTTTTCGCTCCACATAAAATCCCGGATGCAAGCCTCTGATTGTTTCCAATTCAGGTTTCATCTCATAAAAGTAAACAAAAATGTTTACATAAAATGTATAATAATTTCAATACCCTTCACCTCTCATCCCTCAACTCTTCTCCTGGCACAATTCCACCAACACTCCTCCCGCGGTCTTGGGATGTATAAAACAAACCCACTTATTGTCCGCCCCAGCCTTGGGTTCGTTGTTCAGCAACTGAAACCCATCGACTTTCTTTTTCTCCATCTCGGCCAGGATATCCGTCACGGCAAAGGCGATGTGGTGCAGTCCTTCGCCCCGTTTTTCGATAAATTGGGCGATGACTCCATCCGGACTCATCGATTCCAGCAATTCGATCTTGGTCTCTCCCTGTTTGAAAAAGGCTGTTCGAACCTGCTCCGAGGCCACTTCCTCGGTTTTATAGCAGGGGGTGCCCAGCAGTTGTTCGTATTTGGGGATGGCTTCGGCGAGGGAGCGGACCGCGATTCCGATGTGTTCTACCTTCTCCATGACATTCAAATGATTAGAATTGTCTTTCGATTTAAGAAATTTCACAAATCCCTCCGAAAATACCACAATCCCCTTCAACCTTTTAAGGTAAATTTGCGTTCTTAAGCCGAACATAAAAATCATTATGAGCCTGAACCTTCCCGTATACCTCGATCACAATGCCACCACCCCCTGCGATCCGCGGGTCGTGGAGGCTATGATACCCTATTTCACCCAGAGTTTTGGAAACGCCGCCAGCCGCAATCACTCTTTCGGATGGCAGGCAGAAGACGCGGTTGACAATGCCCGCGAGCAAGTAGCCAAACTCATCGGTGCCGATCCCAAAGAGATCATCTTTACTTCCGGTGCCACAGAGGGCGACAACCTCGGCATCAAGGGAGTTTTCGATATGTACGCCTCCAAAGGCAATCACATCATCACCTGCAACATCGAGCACAAAGCTGTGATCGATACCTGCAAGCACATCGAGCGTGAGGGTGGGGAAGTGACCTACTTGGATGTTAAGCCGAACGGACTCATCGATCTGCAAGAGCTGGAAGCGGCCATCAAGCCCACCACCATCCTCATTGCCATCATGTACGCCAACAACGAGATCGGTACCATCATGCCGGTGCGTGAGATCAGTGCCCTTGCCCGCAAGCACGGCGTTCTGTTCTTCACCGATGGTGTACAGGCAGTCGGAAAGATCCCCGTGGATGTGAACAAGGATGGCATTGACATCATGGCCTTCACCGCACACAAGATGTACGGTCCCAAAGGCGTAGGAGCACTGTATGTACGTCGTAAGAATCCACGTGTGAAAGTGACTGCTCAGATCGATGGCGGTGGACATGAGCGTGGTATGCGTAGCGG
>CANGZN010000140.1 GCA_947458625.1 Chitinophagaceae bacterium | reverse complement strand
TTGTGCGTGGCAATGGCATATAAACCCTTGAACAGAAAGTCGGGGTCGGCAAATATCTCGTTTTTCAAGTGGGACACCAAATAGGGTATATCACCCCCGGTTAAGACCGCGTTAAAGTTCCCGTAGCGTGCTCGGTACAGATCGATGAATCCGTCGATCTCTTTTGCCATCCCCAAAACGGAACCGGAGAGCATATTCGTCTCCGTATCATAACCCACCAGCGGTACATCTGCCTTGGGTTCGATCAAGGGCAGCAAAGCGGTCTGATGATGCATGGCCTTGAGTCGCATCGATAATCCTGCGGAAATACCACCTCCTAAAAAAGAATGTTCCGTGTTGATGAAATTGTATGTGATGCAGGTACCCAACGCAATGATGAGATTATTTCGTCGTGGGAAGAAATGAACGGCAGCGGCACAAAGCGCCAAGCGATCGGCACCGATACTCTCGGGCTTCCCTACCGGCGTGGTGAAATTGATACGAGTCTGATGATTGAGCTGATGAAATTGCGTCCGCGTAGATAACAGATCGATCAACGCTACTTCGTGATCGATGACTGAAGAAAGAATGGATCGGTCGGGTTTCCATTGAGTCAATAACAAGTCGACTGAATCCGTGCGAGCATCTTCCAGCACCCGGATCTCTTTTAAGTCCTCTCCCTCGAACAGGGCTGCTTTCTGACGGGAATTACCAAAATCTAAGCAAAGCGTACGTTGCATCGGGGGCAAATTAAATCATTCGATCGAATGTCCGGGTAGGGGACGGAAATGTCCATTCAACCTGGCTCGTTCTTTCAACTCCTCCATCGTCTGCATCGTAGGCACCACCCTTCCTAAATGTCTTCTGATAAATTCCTGTCGCTGCATCTCATTCATCAGTTCACGCAGCTGGTATTCTTCATCGAGCGACAACCCGATGTGGTGACCAACATCGAATGCTCGCAATTCATCATCCGGAAACGGAAACTTCTTTTCGATCTTCAACAATCCATGCAACTTTCGAACAACCGTCATTAACGGAGCAGGTAAACCGGGCTGATCGGTGGATTCCCGATCGTCCATATGCACAATGGCTCCCTGATATAGTTTATCCGGAACCGATTTAAGTACCTCCAACACCCGAAATGTTCCCAAACATTGTGTGCGAATATCGCCCCCCGATTCTCCCATCTGTCTGTCTCCATCAAACCCACTGCTTAGATCCATGATCTGCATCAACGCCCCTCGCTCCTGCAGCTTTCCGCTCATCATGGTGGGAATGCCAAACGGTTTTTGGTGACGAATACAGTCATTGATCAGCTGAATATATCGAGGCTCAAAAATGTGGAGATTCAACCCTTCATTGGGAAAAACAACAAGGCCCAGCGGGAAGATCGGCAGATACTGTGTCATAGGGCTAGAACGGATCAGGAGCGATAAAGTTGGCGCAACCGCATATATTTCCAATGCGTATACAGAGCTGTCATCCAAGCACACTGAAAGCCGGCCGATCCGTCTAAGAATCCGAATCGAAACACATAGTAATTGATAAACGTGAAAGGCGGCGAAAGCAATCGCTTCCAAAGCGGAGATCGCTTGCCCTGCTCAAAATATTTTCGGGCATTCATCGTGGCATACTGGTCCATCTTTTGTCGATGATCGGTCCAATCCCTTACGGTACGATGATAAATTTTGCCAACTAATTTACTTTGTACAACCGATGCCGGATAGATCAACTGCTCATGTACCGGCTCTGCATCCCATTTCACTTGCGTTCGATTGAACAAACGAACATGCTTATCCCACCCCCATTCTCCAAAATGGAGTGGCTTATCGCCGATGAAATTCAAAAAGGAGCAGGCATAAACAGTGGTCGTGGAAGAAGGATCGAAAACAGCTAACGATTGCTTCAACTTTTCATCTGGCACCTCATCCGAATCCAGACTCAGGATCCAGTCATGTTTGGCCATTGCATTAGCTGTGTTCTTGGTAGGACCGAATCCTTTCCAATCCCCTTCGATGAGTCGAACCGGAAAAGTTCGAACAATGTCCTGCGTGCCATCGATGCTGCCGGTATCGTACACGACGATATCGTCTGTCATTCCGATCAGACCGGAGAGTGTTCGGGCGATCTCTCTCGATCCATTTCGGCAGATCATGACAATGGAAAAAGGCGTAGGCATTCAACTGCGAATTTCCTGCTTTTTTATTCGATCGGGCGAATGAAAAAACAACAAAAGAAAAGGCGCCAAAAACACACCGTATTGTACCTCTAGGCCGATATCTGTCACAAACGATAAGATTGTAGCCAATACCCAGGAGCGCCAACGAAATGGATCAATCGATGAATAAAAAAAGAGCCAGATCATCAGTCCCGAAAAAGCAATGATCCCGATCCACCCCATCCCCACACCATACACGGCCCACTCATTCGCCGGATAGATACGATCAGCAGCTGAACGATTTGGATCGATCTTCTGATAAGCTGAATCCATCTTCGAGCGGATATCCCCGAAGCCCACTCCGTAAACCGAATGCTCATCGATCACATGTTTCGATGCCTGCAGCGACTGCATGCGAATGGCATCATTACCTCCGGGCAAATACTTACCGGAAAACGTATACGACCAATCATATCGGATATAATCCACCCGCGCCCGAAACGTCGGCAGAATTTGATACATCAACAGCGGCAATGAGATCAACAGGATGAATGCCGGTAAAGTCCATTTGCGCATGGATGGAGTTGAAAAGATCCGAACGATCCAAAAAAATGCCAGCAGGTAAAAACAAAGTAGTCCGATCCGCACCGCCAATACATGCAGATACAGCATGAATAAAAAAGCTAAAATGCCAATGATCCAACGCCCTCTACCCGATGCGGAGCGCCACTGCGTTTCTATCCAAAAAAGCAGGGCCACGATCAGCCAACTGAAACGAACCCGATCATTTTCAAGCGGCGTGATCAGTGATCCGCCTTGTAAATAATCGCGCTGCACGGATAACCCATCCCACAACATCGGTGCTACCGATACGATCGCGCCGATACAGGTGAGGATCGTCAACGTCCATCCCATCCGTTGGTATGAAGATCTATTGGGGGAAAGTCCCACCCACCCCATGGGTAATAACAACAAGGGCAACTTGATGCGGATCACATCTGACCAGGTATTCAGGTCTTCGCTCCACAGACCAGAAATCATCGGTAGCAACCAAAGCGATCCAAGGATCCATACCAAACGATCGCGGATCGCCATACTCAGCCATGTTCTGAATCCCAATCGAATCGGAGCCAGTAAAAAGAATACGCCGATCGATACGGAGAGTAAGGCGCGGGAGAGAAACAATCCAACGATCATCGCCACGATCGTCCATTCTGCGATGGCTTGCGGACTGAAGGATCTATGAGCAGAGTACGATGATTTCATTACCTTGGACGTCGATTAAACATACAACATAGTTCGTGATGTGGGATAAATGGATCAGTAAAATTCAGCAAGGAGATGTTCGGGCATTGGCTCGTGCGATTTCATTGGCGGAGAACGATTCGGCTGAACTCACTGAAGCGCTTGCACACACGACGATCCCGCATAAGCCGGTGATCGGGATTACCGGTCCGCCCGGCGCCGGAAAAAGCACCCTGACAGATGCCCTCATCGGCGCGCTGATCGCCGAAGGAAAATCCGTGGCGGTACTCTGTGTAGATCCCTCTTCTCCTTTTCACCAAGGAGCCGTATTGGGCGATCGTATCCGCATGAGTGAGTGGTATACGCATCCGAAGGTTTACATCCGTTCGCTGGCTACCCGCGGAGCATTGGGCGGATTGCATCCACGTATTTTGGAGATCACTGATCTGGTGAAATGTTTTACAGCCGATTGGATCTTGATCGAAACGGTGGGTGT
>CANGZN010000139.1 GCA_947458625.1 Chitinophagaceae bacterium | reverse complement strand
TCGGCTTCCAGTATCTCAGTATTGAATGCCCAAACGACTTATCAGAGTCGGCTTTCGCGGGAGCAATGGGTGGATTCTGTATTCAACAGTTTATCGCCCGATCAGCGGATCGCTCAACTGATGGTGATCCGTGCGCATTCCAATCTGGGCCCCGATCACGTAGAGAAAGTGGTCAAGCAGATTCAGGAATTCAATGTGGGCGCACTTTGTTTTTTTCAGGGTGGTCCGGTTCGGCAGGCGGTGCTGACAAATCAGTATCAACAATTGGCTCAAACGCCGTTGATGATGACGATCGATGGGGAGTGGGGATTGGGTATGCGGTTGGATAGTGTAAAGAAGTTTCCTTATCAGCTAACGCTGGGTGCCATGTCGGACGAGCAGTTGGTATACCGGATGGGATTGGCGGTCGGACAGCAATGCAAGCGAATCGGGGTGCATGTGAATTATGCGCCGGTGGTAGACATCAATAATAATCCGAACAATCCGGTGATCGGTTATCGTTCGTTCGGAGAGGACAAGAATAAGGTATCTCGTTATGGGGTAGCTTATATGAAAGGCATGCAGGATGCAGGCATCATGGCTTGTGCCAAACATTTTCCTGGTCATGGCGATGTGGATGTAGATTCCCATTACGATCTGCCCCGTATCATGAAGTCAAGAGAGGAATTAGACTCCATGGAACTTGTCCCTTTTCGAGCACTGTTTCAGGCTGGTGTTGGGAGTGTGATGGTCGCACATCTTTCCATTCCGTCTATCGATACGGGAAAGAATGTAGCTACCTCGATTTCCCGAAACAATGTGACCGGATTGCTCCGAGATGAAATGAATTATCAGGGGATCAGTTTTACCGATGCATTGGAAATGAAAGGCGTTGCCAAGTATTTTCCTGGCGGAACGATCTCGGTGGAAGCCATCTTGGCGGGGAATGATATGCTTTGTTTGCCGGCCGATGTGAAAGAAGCGATCGACATGATCAAGATGGCCATACAAGACGGACGTATTGCACAATCAGAGATGGATGCCCGTGTTCGCAAAGTATTGGCTGCCAAATATGGATTGGGATTGAATCGTCGGACCGTGATCGATACCACGAACCTGCTGGCCGATCTGAATCGGCAGACCGATGCCATCTGCACAGAAGTAGCGGAGCGCTCGATGGTGTTATTGAATGACAAAGCCGGCTGGTTCAAGCCACGCGGCATTCGTCAACTGCGCCGGGCACTTAAGCATGGTAAGGTTGCCTATGTGGGTATCGGCTTGAATGGCCCCAATGATCTCGTACGTGCTATCGGAGTTGATTCTGTTCATTCGTATTTTATTTCAGCTAAAGCAGATAGTCTTCGTGCCGATTCACTGCTCCAGCGGTTCCGTGCCACCGGCGAATATGATCTGGTTCTACTTGGGGTGCACAATTTTTCGAACAAGCCAATGGATCAGTTCGGTTTATCGAAGTCGGTTCTTTCGATGGCGCAACAGCTGAATGGCCCGAAAACGATCACACTTACGTTCGGGAACGTATTGGCCAATGCTTATTTCTGTGGATCCGACCAATTATTGGCCTGTCATCAGGACGATTCTGTTTATCGTCGGGTCGCATTGAATATGTTGAAAGGCTATGTTCATCCAACGGGTAAGTTGCCGGTTCGTGTTTGTGATTTTCCGGTGGGTGCCGGTATTCAGAAGTTTCCTGAATCGGCGGATTGGGAAGCGACTGCGGCTCGTTTGCAAGAAGTGGATGCGATAGCAACAGAGGGGATCAAGGAAGGTGCTTTCCCGGGCTGTGTGGTGATGGCCGTGCATAAAGGCGAAGTGATCCTGGATAAGGCATATGGTTTTGTTGATGGGGATCGGTCTGTTCCGGTGCAGCCGGATCATCTCTTTGATCTCGCTTCGGTGACCAAGATCTCTGCTACGACGCTTGCGATCATGAAGCTATATGATCAGGGGTTATTGAAGTTGGAGGGTCGGCTGGAGGACTATTTACCCATTGTACGCGGTACGGATAAAGCGACGTTGACGATACGGGATGTGTTGCTGCATCAGGGCGGATTGGTTCCGTTCATCGCCTTTTACAAAGAGACCATCGATCCGTCCACCGGTGCGCCGCTGACCGCGTATTATCGAAAGAGTAAGGCGTCCGGATTCAGCATTCGGGTATCGGAGGAGCTGTATTTACGGGATGATTGGAAGGATACGATGATGCAACGGATCCTGAAGAGTCCGATGGGTCCGAAAGGAAAATATGTGTACAGTGATAATGATTTTATCTTTTTAGGAAAAGTGGTAGAGCAACTGAGTGGTCTTAGTCTGGATGAATTTGTACAGCGTCATTTTTATCGTCCGCTCGGCATGTATTCAACCGGGTTTCGTCCGAGGGATCGCTTCGCGGTGAAGACCATCGTACCGACGGAGACGGAAAAACATTTTCGTCAACAAACATTACGGGGCGATGTGCATGATGAAGGAGCCTCTATGTTCGGCGGTATTTCCGGTCATGCCGGACTCTTCTCCAACGCCTATGATCTGGCCATCTTATATCAGATGCTCTTACAAGGCGGTATGTATCAGGGTCGACATTATTTAAAACCGGAAACCATTCGGTTGTTTACCGGCTATCAGGTGGACGGAAGTCGGCGCGGTTTGGGTTTCGATAAACCGGAGCGAGATAATCAATCACGCAAGGATCCGTATCCTTCGTGGCTCTCTTCCCCTTCCACATTCGGTCATACCGGATTCACCGGCACTTGCGTATGGGTCGATCCGGCACGTGAACTGGTTTATATTTTTCTATCCAATCGGGTGCATCCGACACGTGAGAACGGTAAGTTATCATCGCTTTCGATCCGCGGTCGCATTCAGGATGTGATCGTGAAGGCGGCTGATAGTAGAAAGTAGAAGGTAGAAAGTTTAATGTAGATGGTATCTTAAACCTTCTACCTTAAACTTTAAACTTATTCCCTTAAGGTTTTCGCTGATTTCCGCCGCGGTTATCGGGTCTTCTGTTGCGGCCCTGTTGATTGCCTTGTTGAGGGGGTCGGCCTCCGCCGGCGGGCGGATTTTGTCGGGGTGGTCTTGGACCTTGAGGAGCGTTCCCGCCGCGTTGTTGTTGTTGCTGTTGTTTGCGTTTGCGGTCGGCTTTTTCCAGTGTACGTAAGCTGATCTGACCCACCAGTTCCACAAACTCCGGTTCTGTTTCTTTTGGCTTATTGGAAACTACTTCTACGGGTTCGAGTTCTTCCGGACGGATACCTTGTTGGTTGAGGGATTTGATCTTCTTTACCCGTTCGATGCTCAGCGGGTATTGTTTATTGCTGTCGGGTAGCGTGTACCACATCAGGTTCTTGAAGATATCTTTCTTGACAAGGAATGCATTGCCTTTGGCCACTTGCAGCACATCGCACTGTTCGGGGAATTGTTGCAGGGCATCGAGGTAAGTGTCCAGTTCGAAATTCAGACAGCATTTGAGTCGGCCGCATTGTCCGCTCAGTTTGGTCTGATTGATCGACAGATTTTGGTAGCGGGCAGCGTTGGTGTTTACTGATTTGAATTCAGTCAGCCAGGTGCTGCAGCAGAGTTCCCGTCCGCAGCTTCCAATACCGCCTACTTTACCGGCTTCTTGTCGGGCACCGATCTGACGCATCTCCACTTTTACCTTGAATTCGTTGGCGTAGACCTTGATCAGTTCACGGAAGTCGACGCGACTGTCAGCGATATAAAAGAATGTTGCCTTACGTCCATCTGCCTGCATCTCCACCTGACTGATCTTCATGTTCAGCTTGAGTTGCTTGGCGATGGCACGGCTGCGGATGACCGCCTCCGGTTCTCTGGCTTTGTTCTGTTTCCAGAGATCGATATCCCGATCGCTGGCGCGACGCAGGATCTTCTTCATGTC
>CANGZN010000138.1 GCA_947458625.1 Chitinophagaceae bacterium | reverse complement strand
TACCGCAAGGCCTGCTCGTAGTATTGGAGGGCTGCTGCTTTATCTCCCATGGAATTGCTGAACTGTGCGAGGTTGTGATAACAACCCATGACGGATGAATCGTTGCCGTCTTGCATTTGTAGCTCCAAGGATCTTTTGAGGAAGTTGATCGCTTTTTCTTTTTTATCAATGGCCCAGTAGTTGATGGCGATCCCGTGTTGGATGCGGGCTTCCAGTCGACGGTTGCCAATTTTTTCGGCGATGGGGATGGTTAGTCGGTATTCGTCGATGGCTTGCAGGTGTTGACCCAATCCCCATAGGCAGGCGGCCAACGCGATTCGGGCTTCGGCTTCTTCTCGCGGAAGTCCCGCTTTGCGTGACAGCTCAATCGCTTGTCGGCCCAGCAACATGCCGGAATCGGGCTTGGTACCAAAATAGTTTGCGCTGAGTCGGGTTAGCAGGTGTATGCGTTGGCTATCGGAGCGGCTGGCTGATAAAGCCTGTTGCAGTGAATCGATCAGTTTGCGAGCGGGGGGTTGTGTGTTGGCGGTCGCGCCAATGATCATCGCCAGTATTACGAAGGAAACCGGCGTACTATATCGTCGTTGGCGACCCCACATGTGATAAAGTTAGCGGGTGTGTGGGGAATCTTATAAAGCGGAAATGCGAGTTCACAAACTGAAACGTTGTTTCGGCAAAGCTATTTAGACTTGATACGGTGATCTGCCTAATTTGAATAGAGAAAAACAGGCGTTTTTTGATCATTCACTATTGAAAATCATTTACATATGAAAAGAATTATTTTCTTCATTTTGATTTGCGTTCTGATTCAGTTTTCTGCACAGGCACAAGGAAATAACCCCTGCGGAAAGTCCTGGTCGGAGTGGCGAACGGGATGGAATTTTTCTTACGGCCGCGTATTGTTCCGGCTGGAATTTCCGAGCAAGAGCTGTGGTTGCGGCTACAATTTTGTGCAGATGCAGCACAACATTCCGAATCGGGCCCGGGTTACCATGCGGTTGGAGGGGGTTGACTGCGATGGCAAAAAGTACGGCGAGAACTTTTCAAAGGAGATAAACGGCGGGGAGATCTCCCCTAGCGGCGCTGAGTATCATTGGTTCAAATCCATGCCCACAGTCGTAAAAGTGGAGATCGATTTTGAGGATGGTAAAAACAGGATCAAGTTGGTTGGCGATCAATCGGGATCTAAGACCTATATAAACGGAATGACCGAGCAGGCATACAAACAGCAGCAGCAGCAACAACAACAAAAAGCTGCGACAAATGCATCCACAAGCAGTTCTTCTTCTGGCGGTGGTACCAACAGAAACTCCGGCAATGGCTCCAATGCGAGCTCCGGTTCTTCGGGCACCACAGCGCGAACCACTGGTTCAACAACCCGAAGTACAACAACTGCAAATAAGCCCAAGTCGCCAGCTCCGGATCCGGCTGCAGCGCAGAAGAACATTTATAAAAATACTGCCTTGGCTGACTTACAGCGCTCCCAACAGTCAACACAAAGTCCTATTGTCCAGCAGATGCATTTGTCCAATGCCATGATCACCGCGCAGGCAAGTGGCGATGTGGCCACGATTCGTCAGGTGCAACAAATGCAAGCGCAGGCTACGGCCCAGAACCAGCAACGGTTGACGGAGTCCGTCACCGGATTGGTCGGTTCCACATTCAACCTGATCTCGGCCATTCAAAATGAGAAGCGGGAGAAAGAGGCAGCTCGTCAGCGGTGGGATGATGCGTACAACGAGCGTAAACGGTATGAAGCCATAAAGATCGCTGAGATCGAGCAAGAGACGGCGCCTCAAAAACAGCGCTCGCTGGAGCAATTACAAAAAGGAATGGCAGAGGCATCTGATGGATATGGCAAGTCGGTTTCGGATGCGGATAAGTTGTTGCATGCCCTGAGCTGGCTATGGAAATGGAGGGAGTCAGAAAAGATCCTGAATGGAAAACCAGAGGTAAAGGCGTCTTATTATAAAGCAAGTGATGTGAGCGTACTTTCCAAGGGGTATATAAATGCGCCTCCACACTCGTTGATACCGGCACGATCTCTACAGCAGATGTTGGACCTGCAGGTGCTTCCTTCTATTGTAAATCTATCCGTTGAGACCAATAAACTGATCTATCCGCTTGACTTGCCCTATAAGGCAGAGAAGACATTCAATAAAAAACTGAATTTCTTCTATGGCCGGAGTTCAGATAAGATACCCATTCCCGAACAAATCGATCGTGCCTACAATTTGATCGATTTCAAAATTGGACTTTATCGATCGATCACGACCAATCCGGAAAAAATAAAAGAGGCAATCGATCGGACAAATTACATAGACCGCTACTCCAAACAATATAATCCAGATTCAGCCGCCTGTGTGAATGATGGAAAGAAGCTTTACAGATATTGGAACGGGAAGGGTTGGAAAAAAATGTACCGCGCGGGATTTGTGCCACAGAAAAAACTGGAGGGAAATTTGTTGCGCGCCGGCTACTGGCTGGATTCTGCCATTGTTTTTAATCGGGCCGACGCTCTGCCACGCGCTGCCGCCAAGTATCAGGAGACGTTCGACTGGTATTTCAGCGGACCGGTTCGCTGGCTCAAGCCCGAAACGCAGCCGGCCGTATTCATCCGTGAATCCATGTGGCGGTATGCCCTTGCGGTAGCAGCCGCTCGCAAGAATCAACCTACAACCGCGAACGGCGACGATCCACATGCGGCGATGACGGAGGCGTTCATCAAACATTTTGAACAGTACTGTCAGCTGGATCTCTCTCGAGTGACCAAGCCACTCAAATTCAACGATTATGATGTGGTGAAGTGATGCGTGCATATAGGGTATTGTATTTGTCTGCCGTAAGAAATCTTCATTGGTTTATATTTGGCGAAATAACCTCGAACGCCATTTTTCGTCATGAAGAAGTTTATTGTATTAATCCCCCTTCTGCTACTGACCATCTTCGGTTTTGCGCAGAGCCGATACATTTCTTCCACCACCAAAAAGATCGTCTATGCCCGTGATGGCGGAAGGTGTCAATGTTGTGGCAGTTCCGTGAATCTGGAATACGATCACATCAAGCCCTATTCCTGCGGAGGCAGCAGCGATCGATCGAACATTCAATTGCTTTGCCTCAAATGCAACCGTAGTAAATCCAATAGCTGTTTTTGTAAGCTCCATGATCGGAAAGTGGGAGTGGATTGCTGTGATGGGAAAACGTCCAGTGTACGCTCGAGTGGCGTTTCCCGAACGGGATCGGCACAGCAATGCAGCGGTACGACTCAAAAAGGGGCACGGTGTAGAAATCGAACGACCAATGCGAGCGGAAGATGTTATCGACATTGATGCTGAAATCCTAATAACGAGATCAGATGAACAAATTATTTGCCGTAGACGAGAAAACCGAGGAGGTAATCGTTTCTGAATCGCCCAAGGGCAGCAAGCAGATTCATTTCATCGAATGCGTTGGTCGAAAAGAAAACGAAATCCTGTATCAGGCGGTTATGACCTTAACGTGTATGTCGAAAGATGCCGATCTTGACCTCTCGCTTTTCAAGGCAATGGACAAGGTTTGTCAGGGTTTGTATGTGAAGCACAAAAGCATCGGCTAAAGAGTATTCCATCCCTTTATTGTCTAATCGGCTCAAAAAATCCGCTTTCATGAGCCGAATACGCAGCGTAATCGGCTCATATAATGCTTGTATTTCCCATAAAGTGGGTTGGATTAGGCTGTTCGCCGCTCGTAGATTTAGCCGTCTGATACGGATCGCGTGTCAAAAGTTTTCTATTAGTAAACATTTCCTACCTTTACCCTTTGTTAAATATCATCACCCGGAAGACGTTGATTGACTATTGTAAGAAGTACCCTACTGCCTCAACGGCTTTACAGGAATGGTATCACGAACTAGAGAAGAGCGAGTTTAGCAACTTTAACGAACTAAAGAAGGTGTACGG
>CANGZN010000137.1 GCA_947458625.1 Chitinophagaceae bacterium | reverse complement strand
CGGCTGACCGGTTAAGAAAAGGTTAAGGATGATGCAGTAAAGTGGACCCTGCAGGGCTTGAACCTGCGACCCACAGATTATGAGTCTGTCGCTCTAACCAACTGAGCTAAGGGTCCGCTCCCGGAGGAGGGGGCGAAGATACGGAATGAAGGGTGAAGGATGAAAGATGAAGGTTGAAGGATGAGCGTTTAGGGTTTAGAAGGTTGAGGGAGTTGAGAGGGTTGAGAGGGTTGAGAGGGTTGAGAAAGTTGAGTTAGTTTAGCCTGCTTTTCGACTTCATCGTTCACCCTTCACCCTTCAACCATGCGTTTTTGCTCCATCCTCCTGCTGCTCCTACTCCTCCTCTCCTGCACCCGCACCCCGAAGGAAACCCGCATCGCGTTCGGGTCTTGTGGTCATGAGGACGAGCCGCAACCCATCCTCGCCCTGGCCGCTTCCTACCGCCCCGACCTGTTCATTTTCCTGGGCGACAATATCTACGGCGATACCGATAACATGGATACCCTCCGCGCCAAATACCAGCGCTGGGGCGCAAAACCCGAATACCGTCAGCTCGATTCAGCAACACAGATACTGGCCACCTGGGACGATCACGATTTCGGTCGGAACGACGCCGGCAAACACTACCCACACAAAGAAGCCGCCAAACAGCTCTTTCTCGACCATTTCAAGGAACCCGCCAACAGCGCCCGCCGACAACACCCCGGCATCTATCACGCCGAATACATCAAACAGGGCGATCGCGTAATCCAAGTATTGCTGCTGGATGTACGCACATTTCGTTCGAACCTGCTGGCCTATGACACCTCGGCGGTGTTGCCCAGAAAAAAATATTTCTACCCGCTTGATTACAAACCGCACACCTCAACAGACAGCACGCTGTTGGGTACAGAACAGTGGAATTGGCTTTCGGCCGAATTAAAAAAGCCGGCAGATATCCGACTCATTTGCAGCGGCTCACAATTTGCGATCGAATACAATGGATATGAAGCCTGGGCAAATTTTCCGCACGAACAACAACGCATGCTCGATTTGATTCGAACGACCGAGGCGAAAGATGTTTATTTTCTGACGGGCGATGTACACTATGGTGAAATATCGCGGATCGAAAATCCGGGCAGCGATCCGATCTATGACATCACGTCGAGTGGTATTACATCGACCTGGGATTTTCCGACGCCGAATAAGAATCGCATCGAAGGACCGGTGATGGATAATCACTTCGGCCTGCTCACGATCAAATGGGAAAAGAAACCCGTCGTGAAGATGGAGATCATTGATAAGACAAATAATGTGCGGGTGGAATACACAACTATCAGACAAAAAACGAATAGACCATAAGACCAGAAAGACCTATTGTCTCTTCGTCTTTTCGTCTCTTGGTCTTATTTTCATTTATGCGCAATTTCCTTTTCATAACCCTACTCTTGCTCTCGTGCACCACCATGAAAGTCCCTGCATACAAACCCGCCAATCCCATCGTTGCGCACCGAGGTGCCTTCAAGAAAAATGGATTCCCGGAAAATTCCATTGCCTCCTTGCGGGAAGCGATTCGGTTGGGATGTGCCGGATCTGAGTTCGATGTGCGGATGAGTGCGGATGATTCGCTCGTGATCAATCACGATCCGCATCACAAGAAATTGGAGATCGAAAAAACTCCATACGCCGAACTCATTCCCCATCCACTTTCGAATGGCGAAAAGCTGCCCACCTTGCGGGAGTATTTATTGGCGGGAGTGAAAGATAATATCCATACCGATCTGGTGTTGGAGATCAAGCCATCTGGGTTGGGAGCGGAGCGAGCTCGTGCGATCGTAGATAAAGTCATTTCGCTGGTAAAAGAACTCAAACCTTCCTATCGGATCGTGTATATCAGTTTTGATTACAACATGTGCTTACGCCTGTTGGAGAAAATGCCCAAGGCGCATGTGCAGTATTTGAATGGCGACAAGACACCTGATCAGCTGAAGGCGGATGGCATTCGCGGGATGGATTATAGTTACAATGTGTATAAGAAGCATCCGGAATGGATCACGCGTGCGAAGGAATTGGGGATTGTGCTGAATGTGTGGACCGTCAACGAGCCGAGTATGATACAGGATTTTCTGAAGCAAGGGTTTGATTTAATAACGACGAATGAACCGGAGGAGGGGTTGAAGGGTGAAACCTGCCTGCCGGCAGGCAGGGATGAAGGGTGAATTTTTTTCTTTTTCATCTTTCACCTTTCATCCTTCATCATTTCAACCATCAACTTTCATCATTCTACTATGATCAAAATTGCTGAGCATCCCAACGAATTAAATTTCGCTACGAACGGACTGGCCGAGGTGGTGGTGAATGGCAAGAAGATCTGTGTGGGACAAGTGGGTACGATGTCGGGGAACTTGGAGGCAGATCGATTATCGGTGCGGTTGTTTGCTTGTGCAGCGGCTTGTCCGCATGCGGGCGCGCGGATGGCGAATGGGACGGTGGATGCGCTGGGGAACATCGTTTGTCCGTTACATCGGTACAAATTCAGCATGGTCAACGGCCGGAACGTGTCGGGCGAGGGGTATCATCTGAAGACTTGGAAGGTGGAATGGCGGGAGGATGGGGTTTGGATCGATCTGCCGGGGGCAGGGGATGGAAGATGGTAGATGGAGGATTATAGAAAGATGGTGTTTCGGTAGTCTTCAACCGCTTTGCGGAGGGTTGCGTTGGGTTTGGGGGGGTGGAGCAGGGCTTTGGCGAATATTTTTCGGTCGCGGTCGGATGACAGGAATTCATTGGGCTTGGCAGTAGGGACTCCGGGCATATCGGCAGATAAATCGGTTGCATCTGCGCTTATTTCTACGTTTTGTTTTGCCGACAACTTTTTCATGGGAGCAAAGATCCTAAAGATGTGGGGATCAGTCTGTACTACTTTGGGGGGAATAAATATGTAATATTTTATACTTTAAATCGGAATTATTCCGATATTTGATTAAATATTTTACATTTTTGAGCTTTCAGGAGGATATACATCCATTTTCAGAGCAGCCACTTACCCAGCAGGTGTTGTTGTCGGTTTTGCGGGATTATCGGAGGCCCTTTGACAAGATCAATGAGCTTAGTCGGCAGGGGTATTTATTGGCTGTTAAAAGGGGGCTTTATATTCCTGGTCCGAAGCTCCGGATGGCCCGACCCGATCCTTTTCTATTGGCCAATCATGTTTACGGGCCTAGTTATGTGTCGCTCGAATCGGCCTTATCGCATTGGGGAATGATACCGGAAAGGGTAATGGAAACCGTTTCCGTAACCACGAAGTTTGCTAAGAAGTATGATACGCCGGCAGGCCGATTTACCTATGTACACATGCCGCTGCCGTATTATGCTTTGGGGATCCAGTCCTTGTTGTTGACCGAGCGGCAACAGGTGCTGATTGCTTCTCCGGAAAAAGCGCTTTGTGACAAGATCATTGCCACCTCCGGTATTTTTCTGCGGAGTAAAAAGCAAACGATGGCGTTTTTGTTGGAGGATCTGCGAATCAGCGAAGAATCCATAAAGAGTCTGCGAGTCGACTTGATCGAGGAGTGGAGCCAGCATGCTCCCAAACAAAGCAGTTTGGAGATGTTGGTGAAGACCTTAAGGGGATTAAAGTAAAACATGCCGTGAACTGAAATAGGCTTGATCCCTATAGTGCGCTTTCAAATTTTTGACCAATTCCTGCCATTCAAGCTATCCGGAAATCCCAAGAATCCCTATTTTTGCTACCCCTTAAGGGGACCCGTTGGGTCAGACAACGGTGAAAAGCTGGTACATACTCCTCCTTAGCTCAGTTGGTTAGAGCATCTGACTGTTAATCAGAGGGTCGTTGGTTCAAGTCCAACAGGGGGAGCTACACTGGACAAGGCGACAGAAATGTCGCCTTTTTTGTTGTCCATCAGGGAGTTAGGGCAGTTGCATCTTTTAGTTTTTAGAGGTTTATACTTTT
>CANGZN010000136.1 GCA_947458625.1 Chitinophagaceae bacterium | reverse complement strand
GATTCCGCACAATTGGTCATTTGACTTGTATCGGAAAGGAATTTTATCCCTCAACGAGGCAAGACTTTCTGAGTCCTCTTACCTAACCGGTTCGATTAATCCAGGCACACCAACGATTCGGATAGATTACAGGAAGCTTTCTTTGAGAAAAAACGACCGGCTATTGCTCTGTACGGATGGTGTATGGTCCCTATTTGAACACCCGGACTTGATACGTGCAATTACCGAATACCCGTTTTCTAAAACTTCGAAAAGGATCAGTGCGTATTTGAAGTTGCATTCCAACGACAACTATTTTGGGTACCTAGTAAACTGCTATTGAAATGAATGAGTGTTATGTGAATGAACAAATTAGCCCGCTTACGGCTGCTTATTCAATGGCCAAAATGGTTTATCAGGGGGATGGCTGTGAAATCCTCGTATCTCAGAAAATACGATACCTCGTGTCATTCTTTTATACTTCGAGCCCTAATAAATGTGATTATCTTTATCAACATTAAAAATCACCTAACGCATGACCGTTGACGAAATCAAGAGCCGAATAGCTGCGCTTGCAGATCAGCATAAAAATGAGTCGGATGATGAGTTTTCGTATTTATATGAGCTCGAGGCTTATGAGTTAATTATAGGCTATATGGCGGATCATCAACTGACGTTTGGCGATTATGACATAAAGGGCTTGCACCAAGGTGCTGAAGAGTATGAATTTGATCGTGGGGAGATATTTGCTGATATGCAACTGGAAGTACTCAATGAACAATCATCGCTCGATATTCACCCCGATGTTCGATTATTATTTGAATTTCATAAAAAGTCTTTTTGGCCCGACACTCAATAATGAATGATCTGCTTTACAGGACATTTGCTGAATTATCATTACCATTATGACCTCATCACCGAATACAAAATTTGAAGGAACGGAAATTGCTGAAAATGATTTCTTTTCTTCCGTTGCCAGCCATGACTTAGAGCGGTTTCACTCGGAGTGCTTGGCTTGGCTATTTAACGCCTTTCCCGATTTTGCCAATGCATTTATACAGAAATTCGCGTCAAAACCCGGTGTTTTCAAGAGGGCATTTACTGAGGTAGAGCAACTTGATCTGGTGCTTTATTACCAAGTAGGAGCTGAAAATCGGGCAGTTATCATAGAGAATAAGGTAAAGGCGTCCGAGGGTCAAAGAGAAATTAGCCTTGAAAAGGCAAAAAGCTATTTTTCAGATGATGTTTTGAAAGAGGAATTGCATGCTAGACTGGTTAACCAAAAGTACAAACTCTCACAAACCGAGTTTTATTATTTACGAGGATCTGCAAAAAAATCATTTGACGATCGATTCGCTCACATTTCCGGACATACAGGCATTGTAATTTGTAACGATGCCCCGCCTGAATCAACCGCTCCGCGTAAAACGAATACTGCAGAAGGAAATAAAGGGGCATCCTCATTGGTTGTACTAAAGAAAAACTGTGATTTCATTTTTCTTATTCCTGCCAATGTTGACATCAATCGCATTAGTCCACAGATCAATAAAAAACCCGCTGGCTTCAATAAAGAAAAACGAAACAAATGGAATCTGACCACGGACCCTTTCAGCGAAAATAAATGGACGACGATTACTTATTTAGATCTGCTCGAAAGTTTCATTACCAGAGAATCAGCCGCCCAGGAATTAACAGCAGATGAATTACTGCGAAACAAGCAGTTATTATTTGCACGCAGTTATATTTCATTCATGTTTCGCCAATGTGATCTTTGGCAAGCTCAATTAGATAATCAATTCGTCAATTATAATCCATCTGAATACGGGGCATCACAATACCTTGAAGTTCTTGCATCGCTTTTAATGGACAGATTTGACATAAAACCAAAAATTGATGTTATTTCCGGATCTGCCCGAAATCCGGAACCGTTAATTCACATTGAGGTGACGGATAAAATCTCTGTTCCAGCTGAACTATTTACGTCTAAATCAGACACAAATCCTTCACCAACCTTTTCACTTGGTGTACAAATTCAGGGCAGTCGAGTAAAAATATACTTGTCTGCCGGCGAGCATTATGACCATATAGAAATTAAGTCTAAGCAGAAGTATGCAGATTTTTTTTGGGAGAGGCTTACCCAATCCAATAGGTTTAAACAAGAGGGGAATAATTTTTCGATAACATTAGAAGATGGTCGTATCGAAAAACTAAAAAAAGTTAACGCAAAGACGAAATCATTCACCGATTATTGTTTCCATCGATCACTTTTTGAACTAAGTGAGGGCTTGGATACAAAGCCAATACACGCGAAGGAACTGTTTATTTATGAGCTTGTTCAGCTATTGCAAACAAAATGCAGTCATTGATACATCGATAAGAGCTGTTTTTCATTTAATAAGAAGATAATTATTTTCAGGGTGCTCCAATCCGACATTGAAAAAAAACCGCCAAAGTCTGCGCGAGTCTGAGGTGTGATGACCTCACCCCTGCAACAATGCCGCCATGATGCGCTCCACGCGTTCGGCAGCAATGGGAACGCGCGCACCGTTTTCGAACAACAACTCCGTTCCGCCTTCATTCAGGATCTTTTTTGCTTTGTCGAGATTGGCCACATAACTGCGGTGCACCCGCAAGAAGGAGGAATGTCCCGCGAGCATCTGTTCGAAATATTTCAAGTTCTTGCTCGCCATCAGTGTTTTCTCATCCGTAAAATGGATCACCGTATAACTTCCCTCTGCTTTTAGAAAGTTGATGTTCTCAGGTGAAATGATCTCAAATCCGTTCGAGACCGGTAGTAATAATTTCTTTACGCTGGTGGCGGCATGAATCGGTGCCGGGCTCACCTTTGCCTCCAACTGCTGCAATACTTTTTTTTGCTGCACTTTTCGGAGTGCCGCCAATAATTTTTCTTCCGTCAGCGGTTTGAGCAAATAATCCGTGGCATTCAACCCGAATGCATCGGCTGCATATTGTGCATGCGCAGTGACAAACACGATTTGAAATGGCAGCTCTCCATCAAAGAACTCAGCGATCTCGATGCCTTTGTGCCGCGGCATTTCAATGTCAAGAAAGACAAGATCTGGGCGCATGCTTTGTATCGCGGCGATCCCCTCTTTCAGGTTGCTGCAAGTAGCGGCAATGATGCATTCAGGCGCTACTTTATCCAGCATTTGGACCAATAAACGCAGCGCCGGCGGTTCGTCATCGATCAGGATCGTTTTCATCGTTGAATGTTTAGGTTGTTTGTAATAGTGTAAGGGTGATCTGTACGGTTGTTCCGGCCGGCGTACCGTCGGGCCCCACTTTATCCAAGATCTGCAGATCGATGTTCAGATCCTTTAATTGGTTTAATAAATTCATCCGCTGTGCATTGGCGCCTGAAGAAAATGCTAAGTGTTCTCCGGCAGCCGCAAGCGATTGGGCAGCGACTCTACCTACCCCATTGTCTTCGATCTCCACCACCACTGACGTATTGATCACTTTCACTGCAATCTGTAGCCAGCGATTTCCTTCCTTGTGATACAACCCGTGCCGAAGGGCATTCTCCACAAAGGGCTGTATCAGCAAGGGTGGCAAGAAAACATGATTCAATTCTATTGCTGGATCGATCTCGTATCGGATCGAGAGGTTCGGAGCCATCCGATTCATTTCCAGTTCAACATAGGCGCGAATGAAAGCGATTTCCTCCTCCAGGGTGATCAGTGAATTGCGGCTGAATTGAAGCGTCTGCCGAACCAGGTCGCTGAACTTGCCGATCAAATGACTGGCCTGTTCTTTGTCACCCGCATACACAAAGCTCTGGATCACATTCAAGGCGTTGAAAATGAAATGCGGATTCATTTGTGCTTGCAATGCCGAAAGCGTTGCTTCGCGGATCTGTTTTTGTAGGGCTGCTGCTTTTCGCTCCTGTTCTTGCGCGGCTTCTTGAATTTCATTTTTAAACCGCAGTTTTTGGAGTCGATTTCGGTACAGCAACACGCTCAGCAATAAGGCTAACATAGCCGCACCGACCAATGCATACAGTCGTGTTTGGGTGATGCGTGCTTCGCGAAGGGCGCTATCTTGCTTGATGATC
>CANGZN010000135.1 GCA_947458625.1 Chitinophagaceae bacterium | reverse complement strand
TCAAATGCACCAGTAGTGTATTCCTCCTGTAGTTTTTCCAAGGGGGATTTAGATCTTGTTTTGATCGTCACTTCCTCCAACGTCAAGCCCTCTGCCTTCCGAATGATGTCTTCGTAGTCTTTCATCCAACTTAGGTCGGATGGCGTATCGTCTGGGATCCTGTTTGTCAAACGGTAGCTCTCCCAACCTGCGGGCCCAACCAAATTTTGTATTGAATCTTGAGCTAGCCGAATGTCAATGAATCGGGGTTTCTTTTTTATTCGCTGCTCTGCGAAGAATAGACGCGCCCGACCGAAGAATAATAATGAATCGATGCTGAATCGTCCGGCGGGGTCCGTATCAGTAAATAAGATCTGACTACGCATTTTGTTTCCGGACAATACCGCCATCAACCGACTGTTCGCTAATGGCTGACGAGTTCCTCGTAACAAGGCTTGTCCCTGTATGGTAATGAATCCTTTCTTATTGGCATTCCCTGCTACCGGTTTTATGTCATCAGCAGAGGATCGCATTTCCTTGTGTGTTAGCATCAAGAGATCCAGTCCGATATCCGCGCTATCTTTTGTGGTTTGAAAATACCAATCGGGTTGAAATACCTTATCTGATATCCCAGCCGTAAGTAATACCCGACTCAGTAGTGATGGCTGACGGTATATGCCACCATCCATTTCTGCATCTGTTATCGATACCGAACAAGATCCCTGCAAGGAGTCCGGCAACAGGATTGTCCATCTGTTTTTTCCTTTCGGTAAAATGGAGAGGGTGTCTACGCGAAGTGAAATGGGAAACCTATATTCTTTATTGTTAACAAAAACCTTTCTGCTTGATAGAGTAATGCCATCTTCACTCAATACGCGTATGTGCAGCACACCGGAGCTTAGCTGTTTTGTTTTTAATACACCTTGTATGAGGTCTACATTTTTTGATAACGGTTGCTTGAACACTTCCTGACCATTCATTAGTCCGGAAAGCCAAACTCCTTTTTTGGACTCATTCTCCTCCTTTCGCTTGATGTCAAAAAGAAACCCCTCGGGGTGGTTGATCAGCGAAAGACTGGTGCCAGCTGATTGTACCTCTGGTAATGCCTGGCGGAATTTCCGATCAGCTACTTGCCATTCAGCGTAGTAAATCTTCCCGCTCTCGGGGGTGAGCATAAAATCACCCATGCCCCGACTCCAACTACTGAATGTGGTAACGAGTTGACCTTGCTGATCGAGTATGCGCCCACTTATTTTTTGAGGATTCCCGTACCGATCGGTCGCTTTGAATGCGATCAGCGTTTCAATACCATCGATTAACTGATCGCTCTCCGGATGAAAGGTTAGAGCGATACTGTCATTGCTTGATAGCCTGCCATTTTTAGTGGGAGTCTGGTTGCCAAGGATATAAAGATGACAGCTGAAAAAAGCCAGACTCGGTTCCTCCGTAAAGGCGCGCATCCGATACCATCCGGTTGGAAGTTCTTTCGGGATCGCAAGTTGTCCCTCTGTAACGCCCAGCACCAGTGGATACTTTACCCGTACGATGGCGGAGTCCATTTGCAAGAGTTCGACTTGCAGGGTAGAACCAATGGGTTTGCCTTCCGAGGCAAAGACATACGCATTGAACCAAATGGTTTCACCTCTTCCGTAAATCGGTTTATCTAATTGAAGGTGTATGCCTGGCCGGGTTGCTGCGACTTCAGCAAGGGATGACTGCGCTGAGGCGGATAATGAACCTAAGATCACGAATCCGCTGGCAAGAATGCAGCGGATGAATAATTTATATAGAGAAATCTGTAGCGGATGGGGCATGATGGTAAAGTTCTGCAATCCCTGCATACCAACCGCTACCAACTGATGCCATAATCCTCGCCGTGATTGCTCGATCCACCCCAAAAAGATCCGTGCTTCCAGTCGAAATAGATCGCATTGATCGGGCCGGAGGTTCTTTCCTCAAAACTCATCTTGTATCCCATCGATCTGAGTTTCTCCTGAACGGATGCCGGTGTTTTGTCCGACAGTAGAATATTACCCGCACGAGGCTTGCGGTCATCGATCTTGTTTCCGCCCAGCGACAACCATAGTTGATTTGTGTTGATGTTCGCCGTCTCGGTAGCTTGCTGCACCGTCATCCCGAACTCCGCCATATTCAGGAAGAACTGCAATAAGTTCTGATCCTGCGTATCCCCTCCCTGTACGCCAAAACAGAGATAGGGTTTACCGTCTTTCATGGCAAGGGCAGGGGTGAGCGTTACACGAGGTCTTTTGCCGGGAACCACTACATTAAAAGGATTGAGCGTTGAATCCAGCACGAAACTCTGCATACGCTGACTCATCCCAACACCGGTATTACCGGCAATACAGGCAGGGATCCAGCCGCCACTGGGTGTAATGGAAACGATCCACCCCTCTTTATCGGCTGCCTCCACGGTTGTTGTGCCGCGCCAGAGCCTGTCTTGGTACAGCTCCTCAACCATTGCCACACCGCCCGTATCATGTGCCGGTGCAAAATTTCTGTTATCATTTTTCCCATCCGGAGCGAATCTTTTTTTCAGCAGTTCTGCATAGGGGTTTGTTTTTCCTTCGAAGGGGTAGGGGTCACCCGGACCGATCAGCGTGTCATTCTGAATTGGGTTGATCAGAGCAGCCCGTTGTTTCGCATATTCTTTGCTGAGTAGTCCCTGCATCGGCTCTTTCGGCTCGAAATACGGATCGCCGTAATAGAAATCCCTATCGGCGAAAGCCATACTCATAGCTTGGTAGATCGTATGAATGTAAGAAGGACTGTTATAGCCCATCGATTTGAGATCGAAATTTTCCAGGATGTTCAATGCTTGTAACATAGACGGACCTTGTGTCCATTGTTGCATCTTGTATACATCGATCCCTTTGTAATTGACTTGCATCGGTTCCTCTTCGATCGGCTTCCAATTAGCCAGATCGGCTTTGGTGATCAATCCGCCTTGTTCCTGGCAGCCTCTCACTAATTCATCAGCAATGTCCCCTTTATAAAAACGATCGTACGCTGCCATGATCGCTGCTTTACGTGAAGCTCCTTTTTTCAATGCCTGTTTTTCAGCTTCTACCATTTTGGTCAGGGTATTCAATAGATCGCTTTGCACGAAGATCTCGCCTGCCTCCGGTGCTTCTCTTTTCTCGCCGAGGTGTGGCAGCAATACTTTTTTACTATAGGGCCACTGTTTGATCCAATTTTTTTGACGTTCGATGCTATTGGCTGTTTGTGCATCGATGGGATATCCGGTGGCCATCTCCATAGCAGGCGCCAATATCTCCTGCAAGGATTTAGTTCCGTACTCGGCCAGCATATGGCAAAGTCCGCCGGGCGTACCGGGGGTAGTAGCAGCAAGCGGACCGTATTCAGGAGGAAACTCATATCCCTTGCTCTTAAAAAAAGCTGCGGTTGCGCCCGATGGGGCTACGCCCATGGCGTTAATGCTGATTACTTTTTTTGTCTTCGGATTGTAGATCAAGGCCTGTGTTTCACCACCCCAACTGAGTACGTCCCACATCGTACAGGTAGCCGCCAACATGGCACAGGCTGCATCCACTGCATTGCCGCCATTTTGAAAAATTCTCGAACCGGCTGTAGCCGCCAAGGGTTTACCCGTGATGGCCATCCAATGCTTGGCGTGCAAGGGTGGTTTTTGTGTGCGTTGGGCTATGGTATAAGATGAAAATAGAAGGGTAGTGGCAACGAGGAGAATCAGATTGCAATTAGACTTCATAACTAAATGATTTTTTGTCCGTAAATGGGGTTGGATCTCTATTACCGGATGAATTTTAAAGATAATCAAGAACTGATTAGTTCTGCCAGCGGGTCCCGAAGCTGCACTACCTTTGCTATCTCTATGATCAAAGCCATTCTGCTCTGTTGGGTGTTATTCGTTGCCAACTTGGGCGCAGCGACTCCTATCGAGGGTTCTGTAGTCGATGCTGACGGTCGCCCGCTCCCATATGCATCGATCGCCGTAAAGGGAACCAATAAAGGCGCCGTGGCCAATAGTCAGGGTCGATTTGAACTGAATCTATCTCCGGGCGAGTATACCCTGATCTGTCAG
>CANGZN010000134.1 GCA_947458625.1 Chitinophagaceae bacterium | reverse complement strand
GATCAAAAAGCACAGGATGCCCTGTTCAAGGCGGAAGAATACTATCGCCTCGACTCGATCCAAAAAGCGCTGAATGGAGATGGTCAATTCCCTGGTTTCCTGAAAGTAATCAGCCAGTACGACGGTACTACATCGGCTAATTTGGCCAATTTTTATGCCGGTAGTTGTTATCTGAAGCTAGATAACTTTGAAAAGGCAGTTAAACATTTGAGTGATTTCAGCTCGGACGAGAAACTGACCCAAGCCCGCGCTTATAAGCTGATGGGCGATGCTTATGCCGATTGGGGCAAATTAGATCAGGCGTTGGATGCCTATAAGCAAGCAGGTCGTCATTTCAAGGACGATGAAGCCAATTCGCCTGAGTACCTGTTCCTTGCAGCCTACCTGGCCGACCGTGCCATGAAAAAGACGGATGTGGCCATCGAATTGTACCAGGAGATCAAAGAAAAATATCCCCGAAGCCAACAAGCCTTTGACGCCGATAATTACCTGGCTCAGCTGGGTGTTTATGCAGATCCCAAATAATTGAATAATACTTTTTATCGGATGGCCCTGATGATTGCATCGGGGCCATTTTGTTTTCTATATTTTTGACCTACCACAATCAATGAAAGTTCATCTTTTCATACCCTGTTTTGTCGATCAGCTCTATCCCCAAACGGCTTTTAATGTAGTTAAGCTGTTGGAACGAGTCGGGTGTCAGGTCATTTACAATGAAGAGCAGACCTGTTGCGGACAGCCTGCATTCAATGCCGGCTATTGGGAAGATGCACGTTCGGTTTGTGGAAAATGGTTGGCTGATTTTTCAGCGGCAACAACAATCGTAACGCCGAGTGCCAGTTGTGCCGGGTTTATTCGGAATTATTATGCCAAGCTTTTCGATAGTTCATCTCTTCATCATGAGGCACAATCCACTCCGAAGCGCATTTTCGAATTGAGTGAATTTCTGGTCAACACCTTGCATGCAACCCGGTTCGGTGCCCGGTTGAATATGAAAGCGGCCTATCATGATTCCTGCGCCGGACTACGAGAATGTAAGATCAAACAAGAACCCAGACAATTGCTGGGTGGGGTAGAGGGATTACAACTGATCGAACTACCTGATGCGGAAACCTGCTGCGGTTTTGGAGGAACGTTTTCCGTCAAGTACCCTGATATATCCGTGGCCATGGGTCAACAAAAAGTGGAGCAAGCCATTCAACTCGGAGCGGATTGCCTGATCTCCACTGACCTATCCTGCTTGATGCACCTGCAGGGGTATGTGCAAAAAAACGGACTCTCCTTAAAAACCATGCACCTGGCTGATGTGTTGACCAGTGGTTGGTAAAATTCAATCTATGGCATACTGGCTGATGAAATCCGAACCGTTCAAGTATTCTTGGGATCAATTGAACGCAGATAAGAAAACCTTCTGGGATGGTGTCCGCAATTACGGTGCCCGCAACAATCTCCGGGCTATGAAAAAAGGTGATCAGGCCTTTTTTTACCATAGTAATGAAGGCGTCGAAATCGTGGGAATCATGGAAATCGTTCGAGAATCCTACCAGGATCCCACCAGCGATGATCCAAATTGGGTCTCCGTGGATGTGAAGCCTGTAAAAAAACTCAAGAAGCCTGTATCTCTTGCATCCATCAAAGCCGAGAAGAAATTAGCGAATATGGCCCTTGTACGCTTGGGCAGATTATCCGTTCAACCCGTTACTGCCGATGAGTGGGAGATGGTGTTGAAAATGGCCGGACATTGATCAGTTTTCCGACTCATGGAAAACGAGTCCATACGAACGCAGCTCAGTCAATACAGGTTCATAGATAATCGGTAGGATAGGTATCTGTAGCCCTTTTGCCGTCCACCTTTTTTCTAAGAATTGAACCGCTGCCATTCCGATCGGTAATCCGACGGTACGTGCCATGGCGGTTCGAACGGCATCCAGGCCCGTATCGATGAGCCAACTTTTCAAGTATTTTGTTTTACCATCTATTTGGTACTCGATCTCATGCACCATCACGATCTGATCTTTGTCGGCCGGTTTCAGTACCCATTTATTTTCCATGGCAAACTGCAGGATGGAAGCAGGTGTCGAAGAAGCAAAGGGGAGCAGGGTTTCATGATCATCCCAACCAAGCCAATCCAACAGGTAACGGATATCCGATGTAAGTGTATCCGGTAAGCCGACACAAGCCATCAACCCGGCGGCCAATGTGGTTCCAGGTTTCAGCTCCACTGTTCTTTTATCATCTATCATGCCCAAGTCAACGATCGCATTCCAACCCCTCATAAAAGCGGGATGACGCAACGTAGTTCGTTGAAACGAACCGATGCCTTGCAACCCATATCGATCGATATAACTCAGCGAATCTCGATTCGGGTAGTAAGCAAATTCACCCACCTGATCCAGACGAAGCAGGTGTTGTTCGCTGAAAAGTTGTGCATGGTTTTTTTCGATCACCTGATCGTTTTCCAGGTACAGTGCCCCGGCAACTCCGGCCATGACCACATTGCGCGGATTCCAGCTGATCTTGTAATGCCAGGGATTGTTGTCACTTTCAGGTGCTACAAGTCCACCACAATGGGAGCGAATACCGGTTGGCACGCCACCCTTTACCCGAATACCCTCCAGTAGTTCCATCAAACTCATATGATCGATCCCCGGATCTAATCCCATTTCATAGAGAAAAAGAAGTCCCTTTTCTTCAATTTCCGAAGCCATTTGTTGGATGGATGGGTCAACATAAGAGGCCGTGAAAAGAGATCTATTGAGCCGTATACAATCCGCTGCCACGATCGAATGCAAATGTGGGGGGAGGAGGGATATCACCACCTCAGCGTTTGTAATACTCGATTCCCGATCGGTGATGGAATGAATATCGTAGGAGCGTGCTATGAATGATGTGCCATCAATCCCCTGACGTTGGCAAGAATCTTGGAGCTTGGCACTGGCCACCCCGGGTTGAGCATCCACAACTTCCAATGAAAAACCTTTTAGCGAACATGCCATTACCAGATAATCGATCAATACAGTGGCCGATTTTCCGGCTCCAAAGACTAAGAGGCTTGACATGGGGTAAAGTTCGTTGAAAGCTATCTAAGAATGGCCAAAAGGGTGCTCCGTTACCGTCAAAAAAAACCATGAAAAAGTAATTCACATACGTGGATAAAACCAACCCGTTGACTGCCAAAAAAGCCACCCAATAAACCCTGTTCTGGCCTAGGAAAAAGTACATTTGTCGACCTGCCTTTCCCTTGCGTTTTGTCTCTCAAAACGAACGTTGACGGGGTTAAAAAAACAGGTTTTTCCAATGGACGAAAATCGATTACCAGAACGGACGCAGGATCAGGATCGGATCTTACCGATTCAGATCGAGGAGCAGATGAAGATCGCTTACATCGACTATTCCATGTCGGTGATCGTGGGTCGTGCCTTACCCGATGTGCGTGATGGATTGAAGCCGGTTCATCGGCGCGTGCTGTTTGCGATGAACGAATTGGGTATCAACTACAATAAACCTTATAAGAAGTCGGCCCGTATTGTCGGTGAAGTGTTGGGTAAATACCACCCCCACGGCGATTCATCCGTTTATGATGCGATGGTCCGTATGGCGCAGGAATGGAGCATGCGCTATGCCATGATCGATGGGCAGGGAAACTTCGGAAATCAGGATGGTGACGGTCCGGCTGCCATGCGTTACACAGAGGCGCGTTTGGAGCGACTGGCCGAACACATGCTAGACGATATCGACAAAGACACCGTCGATTTCCAGCTCAATTTTGATGATTCAGAGAAAGAGCCCACCGTATTGCCCTCACGGATTCCGCAATTACTGGTAAACGGTTCCAGTGGTATTGCTGTGGGTATGGCAACAAACATGATGCCGCACAATCTCTCCGAGGTGATCGACGGTTGTGTAGCTTATATCGATAATCGAGAAATCGACATCGATTCCCTTATGCAGTTCATCAAGGCGCCCGATTTTCCTACTGGTGGTGTGATATACGGAATGGAGGGCGTTCGTTTAGCGATGCATACCGGCCGGGGTCGTGTGGTGGTCAGAGGTAAATTGACCGTGGAGGCAAAG
>CANGZN010000133.1 GCA_947458625.1 Chitinophagaceae bacterium | reverse complement strand
GGTTTCACCTATGTGGAATATTATTTAAGCCGGGGGATGAACATCGATGATTTCGCGCCGAATCTTTCCTTTTTCTTCAGCAATGGAATGGATCCGGAGTACAGCGTGATCGGTCGGGTTGCACGTCGTATCTGGGCCACGGCCATGAAGTACAAGTACAAGGCCAACAAGAGAAGCCAGATGTTGAAGTATCACATTCAGACATCGGGTCGTTCTTTACACGCGCAGGAGATCGATTTCAATGATATCCGTACGACACTACAGGCTTTGTATGCGATCTATGATAATTGTAATTCCTTACATACAAATGCCTATGATGAGGCGATCACCACGCCCACGGAGGAGAGTGTGCGTCGCGCGATGGCGATTCAGCTGATCATTAACCGCGAGTTGGGATCGGCGAAGACGGAGAATTTCATACAAGGGTCGTTTATTATTGAGGAGTTGACCGACTTGGTGGAGCAAGCAGTACTGGTGGAGTTCGATCGCATCACCGAGCGGGGTGGGGTATTGGGCGCGATGGAAAGGATGTATCAGCGGAATAAGATCCAGGAAGAGAGTTTGTATTACGAGCATCAGAAACATACGGGTGAATTGCCGATCGTGGGGGTGAATACCTTTTTGAATAAGCAGGGTTCACCGACCATCGTTCCGGGCGAGGTGATCCGCAGTAATGAGGAGGAGAAGGAGCAGCAGATCAATAATCTGCGTGCGTTTCAGGTGAGAAATACGGATCGTTCAGCAGAGAAGATCGCTCGACTCAAACAAGTGGCTATCGAGAACGGAAATCTTTTTGAGGAATTGATGGAGACCGTGAAATATTGCTCGCTTGGCCAGATCACCCATGCCTTGTATGAGGTGGGAGGGCAGTATAGGAGGAGTATGTAAGCGCAAAACGAAGTTTTGCGCGTTGAGTGAGTTGATTTAGTTTAGAGAGTTGAGGCAGTTGAGAAGGTTGAGTTTATTAAGAATCTCAACTGCATAAACTGTCTCAACCATCTAAACCTTCACATAGATCCGTTTCTTATCCATCCACCAGCAGATTCCCCACATGAATGTGATCACGCAGAGTGCGTAGAGTAGTGATCCGTTTTCCGGTGCGCCAGGTGTGTGAATGAGTACTTTTTTATAGAGCCAGTTCCAGGGATTCACACCTTTTTCCAGCTTGATGAGTGCTAGTCCCTTGGGGAGAAAAGCGCTGAGTGCAAATACAAACAGGGCATTTTTACCGAATACGTCGAAGAAGCTGAGCAGTCCGCCGCGAACATTCTTTCCATCGATCACGAAGATCATGGTAGCAAGCGTGAGGATCGCCAGCCCAGTTGTGTAGATGGCGTATGAACTGGTCCATATCTTTTTATTGATCGGGAAGACCAGATCCCAGCAATATCCCGCCACCAGCATACCTACTCCAATGGTGAAGAGTCCGCTGAGCATCTGATACATTCCATTATTCTCGGCGAGTCCTTTACGGATATAATCACCAACCAGAAATCCAAAGATCACCTGTGCAATCGCTGCCGGGGTACTCATTAATCCCTCCGGGTCGAACGGAATACCTTCTCCTTTATATACGTGTGAGACGCCCAAAATATTCAGATCCCACGTGGTGCCAAACCAACCTTTCAGACTGTATGGGTCGGCCGGATTTCCGATCAGACATAGCGCCCAATAACCGAGCAAGAGAACGGCAGCGCCTAGAAATGCTTTACGAGGACCGCCATAATAAACGATGATCGACGCGATCAGATAACAGAGGGCGATGCGTTGAAGCACGCCCATGATGCGTACTCCTTTTATATTCTCAATGATCTCTCCGGCTTCATTCTTTGCGAGGTCGATCCAGGTGAATGATTTGAAGATGGTGACTTTTTGCAGTTCTGAGGTGCCTTCAACGATCCGGTTCACTTCCGTAACGAAAGGCCACCAGTTCAAAAACAGTCCTACTCCGAAAATGATCAGGGTGCGTTTGATGACTTTTCGCCAAAAAGCCGCATCGCCTTCCTGCTGCAGGCGTGGGATCACAAAGCTCATTGCATTTCCTACGGCGAACAGGAAGAAGGGGAAGACCAGATCAGTAGGGGTGAGGCCATGCCAAGGTGCATGCTCCAACGGACCGTAGATATGTGACCAACTTCCGGGGTTGTTCACCAAAATCATCAGGCAGACAGTAGCGCCGCGGAATACATCGAGAGCGTAGGAACGGGACATACTTTAGATTTAGAGAGTTGAGAGGGTTGAGCAAGTTGATAGGGTATACTCAACTCACTAAACTACCTCAACTTTCTCAACTTTATTATACTTTAAAGATCCAAAACAATTCGGATATTCAATTTGATACTGGAAATTTGCTCCTTCGTCAGCCTGCCTATTTTTCTGATAAATCGTCGATTATCTATCGCTCGAATTTGATCAATCAGTACATCAGAGGGCTGTTCAAGCTGGCCTTTTCGAAGATGAACTCGTAGTAACTCGATCTCCTTGACCACATCAGATGTGATCGGACACACTAATGTCGATGTATGGAATTCATTCAGAAGATCTGTTTGGATAATCACCACCGGTCTCGTCTTACCCGGCTCCGTGCCCATTCTTGGGTTTAAATCGGCTAACCAGATGTCATATTGATTACGCTTCATCAATCAGTTGTTCAAACTCCTGTAAAATTTCCATGGAACCGGATTGAGTCAGTTTAGACTCCCGTTCTAGCTGCTTCTTCAATAATCGCCGTTTGTTATAAAGGTTATATAAGTTCACTGCTTCATTTATGTACCTGTTTCGAGCCAGTTTCAACTTGGCCGTGATCTTCTCGGTATCGTCGTAGATCTCATCGTCGAGTTTTAAGGATAGTACTTTCATAGAAGTTGTTTTTACAAAAGTATATACATTTAGTGTATACTAAAAATCTATGTTTATACCGCCCCAGATGTATCTTGAACTGTTTGTAAAAGAATTAAATTGCGATTGGCCTACCAATACCACTTTATGTCCCCGCACAAATCAGCTCTCTTCTGGATCTTTCTTCTGACCATTATTTGGACCTGTACTCGTCCCCCTTATGCCGATACCAACCGCAGTTACAAGAAACAAGCGCGCGGATATGGAAAGGAACTGATGGAATATCCGTTAAGTGATTCATTTGAAACCGCGGATGGTTGGGTCGGAACGACAAACTTTTCCATGCGTAAGCCCAATTTTGTGATCATTCATCACACCGCGCAGGACAGTACCGAGCAAACACTACGCACCTTTACACTTCCTCGCACCAAGGTCAGCTCTCATTATGTGATCGGCCACGACGGCAAAATCTATCACATGTTGCATGACCTTTTGCGGGCCCATCATGCCGGGATCAGTAAATGGGGGAACACCACTGATCTAAATTCAACCAGTATCGGCATTGAGCTCGATAACAACGGCTCCGAACCATTCTCCGATGAGCAGATCAATAGCCTGCTTGCTGTACTCGATAAATTACAAAAGGCCTATTCGATACCGGTGACTAATTTTCTCGGACATGCCGACATCGCACCCGGAAGAAAAGTTGATCCCAGCCGCTATTTTCCGTGGGAAAAACTGGCCAAAGCCGGTTACGGTATCTGGTATGACACGACCCGTACGCAAGTCCCGGCTGATTTCAACATGATGCAAGGATTGCGCATCATCGGCTACAATACGACCAACGAAAAAAATGCGGTTCAGTCGTATCGAATCCATTTCACCCCGCAGGACACCAGTCGGCAGTTGAATGAAGGGGATCGGAAGATCATTTATGATTTGATGAAGAAAAGTTGAGAGAGTTGAGGTGGTTGAGATAGTTTAGATATTATTCAACCTTCTCAACTTCCTCAACCCTCTCAACTATCTAAGCTCTCTCAACATAAAGCAGTATCTTCGTCACATAACCATAATTACGTTCCCTATTGCGTTTTACCGAATTCAACTTTCACCCAACCCTCCTCGAGGGGATTGAGGCTTCCAATTACGAAAATGCCACGCCGGTTCAAGAGCAAGTGATCCCGCCGATCCTGGCCGGGAAAGACATCATTGCCTCTGCACAAACCGGTACCGGTAAGACGGC
>CANGZN010000132.1 GCA_947458625.1 Chitinophagaceae bacterium | reverse complement strand
GGTACACCGGGAGAGGCACGCGAATTCATCTTGACCATGAAGCCGGAAGTGGTATTGATGGATGTGCATTTGAATACGAATGAAACGGGGATCGATCTGATCCGGGAATTGAAACCGCAAGTCCCGGCCACACAGTTCATGATCTTCTCGGTGTTCGAGGATGAAGACACGATCTTCGACGCCTTGCGTGCCGGGGCCACCGGTTACTTGATAAAGAAGACCGATCCGGTCGATACTTTATCTGCCATCAAGGAATTAGCGGAGGGCGGCGCACCGATGAGTCGACAGATCGCGCGTAAAGTGATCGCGAGTTATTCCGGACAGGTTGCGCCTGAGCAGCCAGCAGCCAACGATTTAAACACATTGACTGAACGAGAACGGGAGATTTTAGAGCAATTGTCGAAAGGACTGATCTATAAAGAGATCGCTGCCAATGTGAATCTATCTCCGGAAACCGTCCGCAAACACGTTTACAACATCTACCTAAAGCTGCATGTCTCCAACCGAGTAGAAGCTGTCAATCGTTACTACAGGCGATGATCACCAACTAAGCGACAGTTTATTATTACTGCGGTTGATATCTGCCATTCGCTGCGACGGATCGATTTCAATGAGCCGAATGTCGGCCAGCTTCCGATTACATTCCAGGGTGTACACTTCATGCGTCCAATTCCAGCGGCCGTGCACAAAGCGCTGTGTTGGATTCTCCATAGGCTTGACTCCGTACATCAGATCCAGCGGGATGTAATGAATTTCCTCCGTGCTATCTGCAAAATTGATCTGTAGGTCGATTGGCATGGGTACGAGACCGACCCGACGGAGACGGATCTGAGTCTTGCCATCCACCTCATACAATGAATCGATCGCATAGTCGATGGTCTTAGTCGAATTGACCCAATACTCCTTATACCAATCCAGTTTTAGTCCGCTTCGTTTCTCCGCCAACCGAACAAAATCAGCAGCATTCGGATGTTTAAAGCGCCATTTGTTATAGTAATCGTGCAACAACTGATCGCGAGGCCCGGCACCCATGATGTATCCCAACTGCTCCAGGAATACGGCCCCTTTGGTATATGCCGCAGCCGTATGGGCGGAGTTGGTATTGAAATGATCGGCATGCGTGGTGAGTGGCTCTTCCCGTCCGCTTTTTACCAAACTAAAATAACCTCGGTATGTGCCATCATAGGCAAAGCCCGTATTACCCTCGAGAAAAGCAGACATTCGATCTTCCGCATAAGAAGTGAAACCTTCATCCATCCAGGCATAGAGTGATTCATTGGTGGCTAGCAGGCCATGATACCAATTGTGCATCCATTCGTGTAGCCAGGCACCTGGTCCCACCAGTAGCGTAGCCATCGGATATTCCATGCCCCCATCTCCACCGTGTATGAATGAGTATTGTTTGTACGGGTAGACCCCGAATGTCTTTTCGATCAACGGAAATACCCGTGCCGCATCGTCCAGCACCTTCTCCCACTGTGCAGCAGGCGTATTGCTGACTTTGTATAACAAATGCAGCGTTACGCTGTCGTTCACTTTACGCTTTTTGTGTATGTATTCAGGATCGGCTGCCCACATGAAATCATGCACATTAGGTGCTTTGAATTTCCAGGTAAGCTTGGGTGTAGTAGGTCGCTTAACGACGGCTCCCTCCGGTTCATACCCGTATCCGATCTCGAGTGGGTTCTGCAAATAACCGGTTCCACCCAGTATATAATTTTTATCGATGGAGATGTTCACCTCGAAGTCGCCCCAAACGCCGTAAAACTCTCTACCCACATAGGGGGTTGGATGCCATCCCTCATAATCGTATTCGCAGAGCTTCGGATACCACTGACTCATCGAGTAACGAACTTTAGAGGTCGGATTGTCTCTTCCGCTGCGACGGATCTGCAAGGGCACCTGTCCTTCAAACTCCATATCCAATTTTACCTTGGTGCGGGGTAGTATGGGTTTATCGAGCACGACTTCCAGGATCGTCTCCAGTTCTTTTATTGCTTGAGGTCTTCCATTCAATTTGAGTGTACGAACTTTCTGATAACCGATTTCGTCGGGTTTCAGGTTCGCGATCCGATCCCGCACGCGCATGTCCCAATCCGCCCCCCGTCCCGAGGTGATCGTACCCTGGCGGCGGCTGCGTACATCCATCATGCTTCCCGGCTGAAAGGCATTGAAATAAAGATGATAGAACAACTTGTATAACGTATCGGGTGAATTGTTCCAATACTCCAATTGCTGTTTGCCGGTGAAGCGGTTGGTGGATACATCCATATCCACATCCATTTTATACTTAACCCGCTGCTGCCAGCGATCGGGTTGAGCAAAAGCCAGCACGGGCAAGAACGCAAAAAGTAAAATTGAAATCGATGTCCGCATGATAAATTATTTTATTTATTCTTTTCCGGCAACGACGATCACGATCTCGCCCTTGACGGTTTTTTCATTGAAGTGGTCAGCAACCTCTTGTAGTGTTCCGCGCACCGTTTCCTCATGAAGTTTTGTCAACTCGCGGCTGACTGAACAACGTCGCGCTGCTCCGAATACCGTTTGAAACTCGACCAGCGTTTTTACCAGTCGATGGGGCGATTCATAAAAAACCAATGTGCGGGGTTCTTCTGCAAGTTGTTTGAGCAAGGTTTGTCGCCCTTTTTTTTGCGGGAGGAATCCCTCGAAGCAGAAACGATTCGTGGGGATGCCGCTGTTCACCAATGCCGGAACAAAGGCCGTAGCACCGGGAAGCGTTTCCACCGGTACGCCTACTCGAATGGCTTCGCGGACCAACAAAAAGGCAGGATCCGAAATGCCTGGCGTACCTGCATCCGTGACCATCGCCATTTTCTTACCTCCCATCAACTGGTTGACCAGATGGGTCAACACCTGATGTTCATTGTGCTGGTGATAGGGCGTGATGGGCTTGTCGATCGAGTAATGTTTCAGCAATACGGAGCTGGTTCGGGTATCCTCTGCTAGGATCAGATCGACAGAACGAAGGATCTCCAATGCCCGTAGGGTGATATCCTGCAGGTTTCCGATGGGCGTGGGAACCAGATACAACATGGGCAGATCAATCGATGTGGATCTCGTAATATTCCATCACGGCATTGCAGAGCAACTTCTTGGCACAGACATCGGCCATGGAGATGGCTGATTCTTTATCGGCTGCCTCGATCTGCAGGGTGATCTTCTTACCGATACGTACATCCTGAACACCTGAAACACCCAGATTGGAAAGTCCGCCTAACACAGCTTTCCCTTGCGGATCAAGAAGGTCTTTTAAAGGCATTACATGTACATGGACCGTAAAATTCATCGGATTCGTTTTTGGAAGACCAAAGATAAGATAACGTAAGCGGCGAATACAGGCAGCGCAGCCGACCATCGAAGCCAAACACCTAAGCCGACCGCCAACAGAATAAATAAATAGCGGGGCGCATTTTCATTCCAACCGAAAGAAGTCATTTTCATGGTCATCATAGGCCAGCGGACCACCATCAGTAACGAAAGAAGCAAAGACACTACATAAAGAAACCAGCTCTGCTGAAGTAGTTCAACCATCCAGGATCCGCCGTCCATCCAATAGGTGAGCGGAAACGAGGCGATCGTGAGTCCAACAGCCGGACTCGGAACACCCTCAAAACAATTTGGATTTGATGGGGTGATATTGAAACGGGCCAACCGCCAAGCAGCCGCCAATGGCACCAAAAAGGCAGGTATTAAATAGATCAGTGAAGTGTCCAACGCAGTCATCTCTGCCGCCCAGCTCAGCCGCAAAAAAGAAAAGAGTATCATTCCCGGTGCCACACCAAAAGTGACTACATCCGCTAGTGAATCCAGTTGAATCCCCATGGAGGAATCTGCCTTAAGCAACCGGGCCAGAAATCCATCAAAAAAATCTAACACGGCTGCAATGCCAATAAAGTAGGAGGCGATTCCGATCGAAGCCGGAAGATCGAAGTAAACACTCCCCTCAGGCGTTGACACCAACACCATACCCTCGGTCAGTAAGAACGCGATCGCCAGGCATCCGCATAGCAGATTCAGTAAGGTGACCAGATTCGGGATGTTTCTCATCGAGCTGATTTTTTC
>CANGZN010000131.1 GCA_947458625.1 Chitinophagaceae bacterium | reverse complement strand
GATCTACAAATGTTTTGATGCGAATGAGTTCGCCCGCTTTTTCCAGGGCATCTATGAATTGTTGCTGATCGTTCCAGGCCATGAGAAGGTTTTGCGTTGTTACAACACCCGATGGTGTTAAAGGTTTTATTCGAATGACAAACTGCAGGAGATCCCCAGGCCCGGCTGCTGGGGGATTTTGACATTACCATGCTCGTATTCAAGTCCGCTTGCAATGTCCTCAGCCAATAAAAGCGGGCCATCCATATCCACTTCATCGATAAAGGGAGTCAGGTGAGCAATGGCCGCGCTACCGAGCGTGGACTCGTTCATGGATCCGACCATCACCTTTAAACCCAGTTCCTTGGCCCTTCGGATCATACGACGAGCCGGGGTGAGTCCACTGCACTTGGTCAATTTGATGTTGATCCCATGAAAGTAGGATGCACAGGCATCTACATCCTTTTCAAAAACACAAGATTCATCGGCAAATAGAGGGATGGATGATGCCGTTTTTAATACCGCCATCCCGTCCCAGTCATCTTTGGCAAGCGGTTGTTCGATCAGTTCGATATTCATTTCCTCCAACGCAGGCAAAAGAGCCAGTGCTTGTTCTAGAGTCCATCCGGCATTTGCGTCGATCCGAAGTCGGGCATCTGTCTGGTCCCGTAAAGCTCGAAGCATAGGAAGGTCATCAGGCGTTCCGACTTTGATCTTGTAGATGGGCCAGGGCTTTTCGCGGATCTTCTCGATCATCTTTGGGATGGTATCGATTCCGATCGTATAGTCAGTCAACGGTGTCCTGGCTGGATCCCCCTTCCACAACCGATACAGCGGCATACCGATCATTTTACCATAGAGATCCCAAGCAGCCATATCTAGGGCAGAAACCAGAAATGGATCATTGGGGATGAGATGATGCAAATAATGCCAGTATCGCTCCGGATCCGTGAAGGCAAAGCGTTCAATCATCGGCTTTTTGAAATCAAGTCTGGCGATCATTTTATCGACCGTAGTATCGTAGTAGGCGATAGCAGGCGCTTCTCCAAAACCAAATAACCCACGGTGCTCCAATCGGATCACTAATGAAGGCTGGTGTGTTTTAGACCCTTTTGAAATAGTGAAGGGATGGGTAAAGGGTAGCGAGATGGAACGGTATCGAACCTGCATGGCCGCAAGTTAGTAAAGAAGCCCCTACCCTCTTCCGCTGGCTTGTATCAGTTGTTTCACTTCGCGGTTGAAATCGGATTCATCCACCAGTTGTTCGAGCGGTAAATGCAGCCGGTATTGCCAGTATTGATCGGGGTTTGCGGGATTGTTTATGCGTTCTTCCTGCGGAACTGAACGCCTCAAGCGCTCTGAACAACCCAATAGGTCCTGCACCTGAAATACACTCCACATGGCCGGAGATTGTAAATGTTGTTCAATGATCGTGCGATTCACCCAAGATTCACAAAACTGAGGTGCATCGCCCCATTGTTTCAATTCGTGATGATAAAAATCTCGTGTGCGGCCCGCATCCTCTTCCCACCAGGCGCGAAGCGTGCTCATATCATGCGTAGAGGGCGTGACCACAGATAAATAAGGCGCATGGGCAGGATGGAAGAATCGACGGGTCGGATCTTTTGGCATCCGCTGTATTTCCAGACTGAGAATACCTAACTGCTGCATCACTTCAGGCACACAATGAGGCACCATACCCAGGTCTTCGCCACAAACAAGCATATTGGTGGCCGCTTTCAGGGAAGGAAGTTTATGCATGGCTTCGCGGAACCAAAAATCATCCTGTCGCTTGAAAAAATAATCGACGTAAAGCTCATGGAGTGCTTGTTGGATCGTAGCGGGAAGACAGGCATAAGAATAGGTCTTCTCCATGGAGATCCTGAAATGATATCCCTGGCCTTTTTCCTCCGATTCAAGAAGAATAACGTTGGCGACTAATGAATACAATTTTTCTTTGGTCCCCGTTGGCCACTGATCATGATTGAGAAAATAACGCTCGATCTGTCGTTGTGTTTCAAACGCCGGCTTCAGCGAATAGACGCCCATGTCGGCAGTGTCTAGAAAATGTTCCCGAACGAGATGAGCCTCTGCACCGAAAAGCTGTTGAAGCAGTGTATCGTTGATATATGGTTTGCAATAGCGTACGGCATCGAATGGAATACCCCGTTGTGCAAACTCGGATGGGTGGATAGGAATGGCGGGTACAAATCGGCCTAGTATACCTTCTACAGCATGAGTGGGTATGCTCCAGATCCGGAAGAACCCGAGGATGTGGTCGATCCGGAATGCATCATAATACAGTTCCATTTGCTGGAAGCGCTGCTTCCACCAACGGAAGCCATCTGCCTGCATGCGTTTCCAATTGTAAGTTGGGAACCCCCAATTTTGTCCGATCGCCGTGAAATCATCCGGAGGTGCCCCGGCTTGCCAATCCATATGATACAATTCAGGTGCCACCCAGGCATCACAGCCATGTCGGTTCACGCCGATCGGGATGTCACCCTTGAGTATGACCCCCTGATCATGTAAATACTGGACAGCCTGCTTGAGTTGCAGATGCAGGTGGTATTGTATGAATCCATAAAAGGCAATGGCCTTGGCAGATTTAGTTCCGGCCTTCAGTAAGGACTTGACAGCCTCCTCTTGATAGACATTGTGATCGGGCCATTCTGAAAAATCAGCAGTTTGATACGTATCGCGCAAATAGGAAAAAACACAATAAGGTTTCAGCCAGTGTTGTTGTTCTTTCCAATAGGATTTGTATTCTTTGGAGGCCAGACAATTTTTGCCGACCCGTTCGTACAAGGCTTGAAGCACCGACCATTTGGCTTTCATCACCCCCTCGTAATCAACTTCTGTTTTGGCATTCAGCTGGATACGAACCTCTTCCCACTCTTGCAGCAGATGGGCATGCTCCTCACCGGCAATGGTCCGAAGTGAAACATATTGAGGGTGAAGTGCAAAAGCCGAAATACCCGCATATGGATAAGAGTCTTTCCAATTGTGAAATGCGGTCGTGTCATTCACCGGAAGGATCTGGATGAGTCGCATGCCCAAACGCTTAGCCCAATCACCCAACAAGGGCAGGTCGGTGAATTCACCGACACCAAAACTATTTTCAGTCCGAATACTGAATACCGGCATGGAAATACCCGTACCGCGCCAGGTATTGTTGGGAAGACGTACAAAACCATCATGAACCACATACGCATTAGACGTGTCGGTATCTACTTTCAGCAGGGTTCGGTCCCCTCCGTCCTCAAACCTAATCCATATACCTTTTTCATCATCCCAAACGCCGTACTTGTACCGGGCCGTGAAAAGATCAGCTGTCAATGGCTTTGCAACTTCCCACCAGGTTCCATTGTACTGCATCGGAATCGACGCCATTTCCTTCCAATTCCCAAGCCCCTCTCCATCACCGATCAGTCGAAGTGACTCGTGGATGCCAAGCAAAGGGGCCTTCACACAGTAGGTAATAGTACCACTTACAACTGAAGAGCCTTCCACTACATCCTTTCGAGTTGGCAACAAGAAATTCCGAAACGGACCGGAGTTGAAGGTCTGTTCAAATTCACCCGCATGGCTCCAGGTATCCATAGCAAGCAGACGCCCGTGCACCTCCTCGCTTGAAATGGTACGATCCATTCCCCACTCCTCCGTGATCCGGCCATCTGCATCTTGAAGAAGGTATTTATAGCGGATCGACTTTTTACCTTTTGAGGTGGAGATATCGATAGAAAGATGCCAACATTGATCATTCAAAAAATGCATCGCCACCGCCTTGGCGATGTCGCCCCCGCCAAGTGCCGGGTGATCGCCCAGTACCAAAATAGTTTGTCCGTATCGGGTGGAAAAACGAAGATGAAGATCCAGGGTCATGACAAGCGTAGAAATCGTTCTAATGTGTTAATTGGACACGAAAACGAAAATAGGATTTTCAGGAATAGAAATCAAGCGAACCTTATAGCCTACCCGTTGAATTTTTACATCGGGAAATCTTATTTTTGCCAAAACTTCAAGACATGGAACAGTCCAAAAATGCCCGCGGTATTTGGTGGTTGGTCTTCTTCGCTTCTACCGCTGCACTGGGTCTCGCTATTTTTACGCATTGGGAGTGGCTTACCTTGATCCT
>CANGZN010000130.1 GCA_947458625.1 Chitinophagaceae bacterium | reverse complement strand
TTTCTTTCACGAAGACCCCACCGGCGCCGTAAGGCCGGCAGGATCTTGGACCGGACGTTTGCCCGTGAGGTGTCGTGAAGTCGCATCAACGCTCAAACCATGAAATTATCCCAATTCCGGTTCGACCTTCCCTTGAACCTGATCGCCCAGTCGCCAACCAAAAAGCGCGAAGACGCCCGCCTGATGGTCGTGCACCGTCATACCGGTGTGATCGAAAACAAACATTTTCGAGACATCCTCGATTATTTCGATGACCGCGACTGCTTTGTCGTCAATAACACCAAGGTATTCCCCGCCCGCATGTACGGACGCAAGGAGAAAACCGGTGCCAAGATCGAAGTGTTTTTGTTGCGCGAACTGAATCGCCCCAACCGCTTGTGGGACGTGATCGTGGATCCTGCCCGTAAGATCCGTGTCGGCAACAAACTTTACTTTGGCGACAATGAAGACCTGGTGGCCGAAGTCATCGACAATACAACCAGCCGCGGACGCACCATCCGTTTTCTCTGGGAAGATTCAGAAGAATCCTTCCGCGCCCAGTTGGAAAAACTCGGAGAGACCCCGCTGCCCAAATACATCAAGCGCAAACCTGACGAAGAAGATAAAGAGCGCTACCAAACGGTATACGCCAAGCATGAAGGAGCTGTTGCGGCACCCACCGCCGGACTGCATTTCAGCCGCGAACTGATCAAGCGACTTGAGATCAAAGGAATCCGTTTTTCCGAAGTAACCCTGCACACCGGATTAGGCACCTTCCGTCCGATCGAAGTAGAGGATCTGAGCAAACACAAGATGGATGCAGAATACTATCACATCGATGAGGCTGCTTGCAGTGTAGTCAACCGAGCCAAAGAATACGGTCATCGTATCTGCTCGATCGGTACTACCACCATGCGCGCAATGGAATCTTCCTTCACGGCGCAAAAACTACTGAAACCATCGGAGGGATGGACCAATACATTCATTCACCCGCCCCACGATTTCAACATCGCCGATGCACTGGTAACCAATTTTCACCTGCCGAAAACAAGCCTGCTGATCATGACCTGTGCCTTCGCCGGTTATGAACTCACCATGGAAGCATACAAAAAAGCCATCAAGGACAAGTATCGATTCTTCAGCTATGGAGACGCGATGCTGGTGATCTAAAAAAATAACCCCGGAATTTCCGGGGTTATTTTTTTAGAGGCCGAATAAGCCTTGATTCAATTGCTGCAATAATTCCTTCTTCCGCCCGGCATCGACCAACAGTGAAATATTGTGCGGGCTTCCCCCATGGCTGATCATGCGAACCGGTATCATGCCGATCGAACGCAACAGATCCTGCAACACACCGTTCTCGCGACCGATCTCCTGCCCCACCACGGATACGATGCACTGTTCGGCATCCACCTCCACGGCACTGAAACTGCCCAGCTCGGTGAGAATCTCAGATAAATGCGCATCGGAATCTATCGTGACGGAGACCGCCACCTCAGAGGTCGTGACCATATCGATCGGCGTACGGTACTTTTCAAACACCTCGAATACTTTTCTCATAAATCCATATGCCAATAACATCCGACTGCTCTTGATACGAATGGCCCATATGCCATCTTTAGCCGCCACCGCTTTCACCCCTCTACCCAATGACCTCTCTGTAATCAAGGTGCCCGCTGCTCCAGGCTCCATCGTATTCAATAAACGCACCGGTACGTTCGCCTGCTGTGCAGGCCAGATCGAGGCAGGATGCAGGATTTTTGCCCCGAAATACGCCAGCTCTGCAGCTTCTTCGAAACTCAGCTGCTCGACCGGACGAGTCCGATCGACCACACGCGGATCATTATTGTGCATGCCATCGATATCTGTCCAGATCTCACAAACGGATGCGCTAACCGCCGCCGCCAACAACGAAGCCGTATAATCACTGCCCCCTCTCTTCAGATTATCCACTTCCCCTTTCGCATTGCGACAGATATATCCCTGCGTGACAAAAAGTTTTCCGACTCCCGTATTGAGTAATGGACTAAGCCGATGGTGAATCTCATCCAAGCGCGGCTCATCATTTTCATCAATGCACATGAAATCCAATGCGTTCAAGAATACATGATCGACCCCCTTTTCCTTCAGGTAAACACAGAAAAGTTTGGTAGACAACAACTCCCCTTGAGCCAAAATATCACGATTCAGCGCTTCACTGTAAGAAACCTGACAGATCATACCCAACAAACCAAAATGCTCCGACAGGATCTGATCTGCCTCGAGCAAATTGTTATCCTGCTGAAGCAAACCACGCACGAAATCATGATAATGCTGTTGTAACACCGCGATACGATCCCTGGCCTCTTCTTTTTTCCCGATCGAAAGACTTTCCCCAATGGCGACCAACGCATTGGTGGTGCCGGAAAGTGCCGACAAAACTAGCAATACAGGCTCTTGCTGAGCGATCACCAACTCCGCAACACGATGCATCCGTTCCGGGCGACCCACACTGGTGCCACCAAATTTCATGATTTTCATAACTGATACTTTTGGGGCAAGCACGCAAATATAATACGGGAATCAACCCGGCATCGAATAACCTAAACTCGGCACACCCAAACGTTGCGACAATGCATTCAGGTCCTCCACGACGGAAACCATCAACGGGATACCCGTAACCATGCGATCCGCTTCCGCTTCCCGCTCCGGATCGCCGGGCACTAACACCGGCTGCGCCTCATCAATAGGAGTAGCTGAACGAAAGCCGCGGATCCAATGATCCATATGCGACTTGTATTCATCAACGGGACGGAAAGCATCTACCCGCATGGCACCTAAAAAATGACCGATACCCTTTCCCGGCTGTTGTGCAGGCATCGGCACATACGCCGGAAAAGGCGGAACCCAGGGAGCATAATTGGCTCCACTTAACAAGGCTGAAAAAAGATCGACGATCGCTCCTAACGCATATCCCTTATGCGATCCGTGCTCCCGATCGCCACCCAAAGGCAACAAAGCGCCTCCCTGTTTTAAGATATTAGGGTCATGTGTTGGGTTTCCCTCTTTATCCTGCACCCAACCGGTGGGCGTATCCTGCTCCTTGCGTTGCAGAATCTCCAACTTGCCATTGGCAGCTGTAGTCGTAGCCAGATCGGCTACAAAGGGCGGCTCTTCTCCTGCCGGTGCAGCAACACAGATCGGATTGGTTCCCAGCAAGCGGTCTTTCGAAAAGGTGGGTGCCACCAGCGGACTGGCATTGGTCATTGCCCAACCGATCATATTCTCGTGCAACGCCTGCATGGCATGAAATGCAGCGATCCCGAAATGATTCGAATTCTGAACACTTACCCAACCCGTGCCTACCTGCTTTGCTTTTTCGATCGCGATCTGCATCGCCTTGGCGGCTACAACCAAGCCTAAGCCGCTGTCCCCATCCACTACAGCTGTCGAAGGCGTTTCATGGATCACCCTGATGTTGGGCTGCGCATTGACTCGACCCGCCTCCCATAGCCGAACATAACCACTTAACCGAGCCACACCGTGTGAATCGATACCCCTCAGATCAGCAGACAATAACGCCCGGGTCGCCAGCATGGCATCCTCGACTGGGCAGCCGATACGCAAAAAGATGGCTCGCGTATAATCAGTCAATTGCTCGTAAGAAACACAATGGGCATTCATGTTGCAAAAATAACCCGATAGAAGAAGCATCGAGGCACAAATAAAAAAGCCTCCAGAAGGAGGCTTGAGATTTTATTCGCCTAGGATCAGAATGGAAGATCATCCATCTGATCATTTCCGGAGGGAGCCGGACCTGCCCCCATGGGTGCAGCAGATGAATATCCTGCGCCACCACCTGCAGCTTGCTCGCTACGCCCACCCAACAACTGCACATCTCGTACACGGAGCGACAAGGAAGCGCCGGGTGTGCCGTCGTTACGTTGAAAAGAGCGAGCTTCTGGTTGCCCCTCCACATAGACCTGCTTTCCTTTGGTCAGGTATTGAGATAAAGCGGTTCTGTCTGTCCAATAGGCACAATCTACCCAGATGGTTTTTTCCTGCTGATTGCCCTGACTGTCCCGAAATTTCTCTGTGTGAGCAACCGTGAAATTGATCACATTCTTTCCATTCACCGTGTTAACGACACAGTCCTTTCCGAGGTTGCCGATGACTTGCATTTTGATCATAGTACTCTGTTTTAGTTCGTAATTAAATTGGATGACGAATATACTGTTTTTCTACGCAGGCGGTTGCG
>CANGZN010000129.1 GCA_947458625.1 Chitinophagaceae bacterium | reverse complement strand
TTCAAGGCATTGGCACTGCTTCGTGAGCCGGTGCAGATCGCCAAGACCCGCACCCTCGGACTGAAGAAAGTTTTCAACGGATAATCTGCGCCTACGCGCGATAAAACGAATCGTATGAACAAAATCAAGATCACACTGGTCAAAAGCCCTATCGACCGCCCTGAACGTCAAAAACTGACCTTGCAAGCACTTGGGCTGAACAAGACCAACTCATCCAAAGAGGTAGAAGCAACACCTCAAATTCTGGGTATGGTCCGTAAAGTGACTCACCTGATCAAAGTGGAAGAAGTTAAATAAGTCAATCCAGCCGTTCAACGGCTATTTATTAAAAGCGAGGGGAGCGAACCCCGTTGAGTAAAAAACAAACCATGAAATTACATCAGATCCGTCCCGCCAAAGGCGCGACACACAAAGAAAAACGTATCGGTCGTGGTGATGGTTCCGGACACGGAGGAACTGCTACAAAAGGTACTAAAGGTGCTCAAAGCCGCACCGGTTACAAACGCAATCTGGGACATGAAGGCGGACAGATGCCTATCCAGCGCCGTGTTCCTAAGCGTGGTTTCAAGAACCCGCATCGCATCGAATACAAAGTATTCAATCTCGGTCAACTTCAACAGCTGGCTGATAAATACAACCTCAGCGAAATCACGCTGGAAAATCTCTATATCCATGGCTTCATTGCTCAAACCGACCGTGTGAAACTGCTCGGTAATGGCGAGCTGACCGGCAAGTTCACTTGCAAAGTGAATGCGGTTAGTGAAAAAGCCAAGGCGGCCATCGAAGCTGCCGGTGGTACCGTTGAAGTCGTTGCCTAAGTTTCCCCACAAACTGAAACCAAGTGAAGAATCTCATACAGACCCTAAAGAATATCTGGAGTATCGAGGAATTGCGCGGCAAAATCCTGTACACGATCCTGATGATCCTGATCTATCGGATCGGTGCTCACATCGTTCTGCCGGGTATCGATCCACAGGCCATGGAAGCCGGTACGCAAGCTAATACCGGTATCCTCGGATTGATTGATGCTTTCTCCGGAGGTGCTTTTAATACAGCATCTATTTTCGCCTTGGGGATCATGCCCTATATCTCCGCCTCGATCTTCATGCAATTGATGACCGTTTTGGTGCCTCAATTTCAAAAGATGCAAAAAGAAGGGGAGAGTGGCCGTAAAAAAATCAATCAATACACCCGCTACCTGACAGTGATCGTTACGATTCTTCAGGCCTCCGCTTACGTTACTTACCTGAAAGGAATGACGCAGCAATCAGGTGCCATACTTCCTGGATTCGCACCTTATTTCTGGTTATCTACAGTTGTATTGCTTACCGCGGGTACGTTATTTGTCATGTGGATGGGGGAGAAGATCACCGATCGGGGTCTCGGTAACGGAACATCGCTGATCATCATGATCGGTATCCTAGCCCGTCTGCCCCAGTCATTCCTGCAGGAATTGAGTGCTAAATCCGTTCGTAACGGACAGGTCCTGATTTTCATTATTGAAATTGCTATTCTGATCGCCATCATTTTGGGTTGTATCCTGCTCATTCAGGGGGTGCGAAAAGTTCCGGTGAATTATGCTAAGCAGATCGTTGGCAATCGTCAATTCGGTGGCGCTCGTCAATTCCTGCCACTGAAGGTGAATAGCGCCGGTGTGATGCCCATCATCTTCGCACAGGCCATCATTTTCATTCCGACCATCTTCGCGAACTACAATACACAGTCCAGCGGATTTCTGCAGGCGATCACGGATCAGAGTAATATCTGGTACATGGTGATCTACTCGGTGGTTGTGATCGCATTCACGTACCTCTACACGGCTCTTATCTTCAATCCGAAGCAGATCGCAGATAATCTCAAGCAAAGCAATGGTTTTATTCCTGGCGTAAAGCCTGGTCAACCTACGGCTGACTATATCGGTGCGATCATGGACCGTATCACTTTACCCGGCGCCATCATGCTGGCTTTGTTGGGAATCCTTCCCGGTATTGCGCAGCGACTGGGAGTTACGCAACAGTTTGCCACTTTCTTTGGTGGAACTTCCCTGTTGATTATGGTAGGAGTCGTACTCGATACCCTTCAACAGATCGAAACACAGTTGCTCATGCGTCAGTATGACGGACTCATGAAAGGCGGACGCATCCAAGGAAGACAAACCTCTTCTGCCGTCCAAATGTAATAAGCATAATCTTTCTCTCGAACCCGGCTTCGGCCGGGTTTCTTTTTTAGGATATTTGTAGACCATGATGTATTGTAAGACAGCCGAGCAGATCGAGAAGATGAGGGCCAGTGCGCAATTGGTGAGTCGTACACTTTCCCTGATCGCAGCTGATCTGCGTCCGGGTATCACCACCCGTTCGATCGATCAGCAGATCAATACGATCATCCGAGATCACGGAGCGACCCCATCTTTTCTGAATTATCATGGCTATCCATTCCATTCCTGTATATCTGTGAACGACGTCGTGGTGCACGGCTTCCCATCCGATAAGGAATTAAAAGAACGGGATGTTGTATCGATCGATATCGGCGTTATACTGGATGGCTGGCATGGAGATCATGCCTACACGTTCGTGTTGGGTGACCCGGGGCCGGCGATACTCCAACTCATCCGTGTGACGAAAGAATCGCTCTATAAAGGAATTGAAAAATGTACCACCAATCACCGAGTGGGCGATATCTCTTTTGCGATTCAAGACCATACTGAAAAAAAACATGGATATGGCGTGGTACGTGAGCTGGTCGGACATGGATTGGGCACGTCGCTGCACGAAGATCCACAGGTCCCTAACTATGGGAAACGTGGGGTAGGACCTAAACTCAAAGATGGATTGGTGCTGGCTATCGAACCGATGATCAACCTCGGTAAAAAAGAGGTCTTCACGGACTCAGATGGGTGGACCGTTCGAACCAAGGACGGCTCCGTGTCCGCACATTTTGAGCACGATGTTTGCGTGCGTCCCGATCAGGCCGACATCCTTTCTGATTACAGACCCATCGAAGCCGCGGAACGGAATAATCCCAACCTATTCACGATCGATTGAGTTCGGCTTCAATCTGTTTGACGAAGCCAAATCAGCAGTGCCCGTACCGTCAAAGGGGCAGCTAATCCAAGTAATGCGCCATACAGCCCCCACTGAACATATCCAAGGCTGATCAGTCCAGTCCAATAGAATGGATATAAGAGCAATAAGAGACCGGCTAAGATCGAATCAAAGTGATCATTGTATCTCGACGTTATCGCCACCAAGACTCGTATGGGGAAATACAAGGGGAAATGCAACATCCAACCGATGGCTGCAGGGATAGCACTCCATGCATATTCCCAAGAGGTATAATTTTTTTGAAAGATTTTTTTTCTACCTGCCTGATCATTTCGATCCAACTGGATCACGCCCGCTTGTAAGGATCGCTGTAGTTTTTCATTGAATACCTGGTGCCGTTTTCCTTCTGGTTCTTCCCAAGGAATATCGGTTGAATCGATCACGTCGCCGAATTGAATGATGAGGTTCTTCCCGTATCGATGATAGGCGCTGTAATTGATCGACACAGGTAGTACGCGCAAAGGGATACCGGCCGACCAGGTTTGTATCGCCAATCGGGCGGTTCCTTTTCGAAGCGGACGCAATCGCCACTCATTGATGCATTTTGCTTCGCTGTATATGGTTACGATCCCTTTTTCACGAAACAAGTGCAAACAGGATTCAAAGGTTCGGTAATTGATGTGTAGGTTCTCGGGGCCTTCACTGGTCCGATATACAGGCAAGATCCGCAGCGAATGAAGGATGCGGGCAATCCATTTATTTCGAAAGGCATCGCCCCGGGCCAAAGACCAGACTGGCTTCTCAAACAACGTGTCAAGCAAAACGGAATCGAGAAAAGAGTTCGGATGATTGCAGGCCAACAGCAACGGTCCGTCCCCTTTTAACCGGTCAGGTTCCTGTATCCTGATTTCCCGCACGTAAAGGGGAAGAAAGAGGCGGGCCATAAATTTGAGGATCGTATACAGCAAATCGGTGAATTGACTGATGTAAGTATTTGGTTTTCAACATATTTGAAAACCGATTTCGGCTCAGATTTTATCCACTGAACCGCCTTGAAACCGGTGGTTTTCATTATCTTTGCCACCCCGAAAATAAAACCCTTTCGGGAAACACACATGTTTCAACAGTTGATTTACAAACACCTAAACGCTGATGCACAGGAGTCCGGCGCGGATACCGCGGCCGCTACAGCGACAACAAATGCA
>CANGZN010000128.1 GCA_947458625.1 Chitinophagaceae bacterium | reverse complement strand
TGATCCGACTACCTGAAAATTACCTTGATATTTTCTTGGTATGGAGCAATTATTTTCTATTATTGCCCCAATCTCACCGATCCACATGAGCAAACAACTTTTCACGTTAGAATTCCCGGTACGCTGTTCGCCTGCCATATTGTATGAATTTCTGTTTACACCCGCCGGACTCTCCGAGTGGTTCGCCGATCAGGTCGACGAGCGCGACGGTATTTTCTATTTCAACTGGAACAGTTCCGTAGAAACAGCCATTCTCGTCGAAAACGAACAGGATAAATTCGTCCGGTACCGCTGGGAAGATGCCCCGGAAGAAGAATACTTCGAAATGCGCATCGAAAAATCAGAGATCACCAACCAAACCATTCTCGTGATCAAGGATTTTGCCGAGAAGAAAGACATCAAGGATCAAACCCTGCTTTGGGATCACCAGGTGAAAGACCTCTTTCACCGACTCGGGAACTGATTCCTGTTAATCTTTTCGCTTAGTCATTTTTTACGGTCGGGGCCGTTGGCCTTTGTTCTATTTTTGTCTCTCGCCGTTCATGCTATTCAAGAAGCTCGATAAACTGGTGATCCGGGCCTTTCTGGGCCCCTTCGCAGCCACCTTCTTCATCACCCTACTGGTGTTGGTGATGCAGTTTTTCTGGCTGTACATCGATGATTTTGTGGGTAAAGGACTAGGACCCGGCATCATCGCTGAATTTATTTTATATCAAAGTGCTGTGCTCGTGCCCTTGGCCCTTCCGTTGTCAGTCCTGCTTTCTTCTCTGATGACTTTCGGTAATCTGGGTGAATCATTCGAATTGGTTGCCATCAAATCAGCCGGTATCTCCTTGTTGCGATTCATGCGACCTTTATTCTGGATCACCCTATTGATCAGCGGTGTGGCCTTTATTTTCTCAAACTATGTCATACCGGTCGCCAACCTAAAATCAAGGACCCTATTGGCAGACATTATTTATGCTAAGCCGGCATTCGATCTCAAAGAGGGCGTGTTTTATGATAAGATCAATGGCTATGCGATCAAGATCGGAAAAAAAGAATCCGATAGCCTGATACGGGATGTGGTGATCTATGAACAAGGCAATATTCTGCAAGATAATTTTCTGGTTGCTGAATCCGGGATCATGCGGGTCACCGGTAACAAACGTATCCTGGAGTTTCGTTTACGCGATGGATGGCGATACCAAGAGCGCGGAAATATGTACGAGCAAGCGAATACTGAATATGTTCGGATCGGATTTAAAGAATTCAACAAGCAATTCGATTTGAGCAGTCTCGGTTTTTCCAGCCGTACGGCCGACAGCGTCAACAAGAACAATGAACGCATGTACAGCATGCGGCAACTGGGGAAAGCCCTCGATTCGTTGGCTATCGATAATGCACAACACCGAGCTCGTTTTGAAAAGGATACGTATCAGCCACTTTCTTTCATTCATTTACGTGATTCCGTTGGACGGCGCTATACTGATTCTTTAGGTATCGTTCAAAACGGCCTTCCGCCTACAGACAACTGGATCCCCGACTCCGCCCGGGAATCCGTCACCAGTCTGGCGAAGAACTCGGCCCTTACCGTCAAGATCAGTGGCGAGTCGATGACCGGAACCATGAAGGAGAAGGAACGGATTTACCGAAAGCACAAGATCGAATGGCATCGAAAGATCGTTCTTTCACTCGCCTGTTTGGTGTTGTTCCTGGTGGGTGCCCCGCTGGGATCCATCATTCGGAAAGGCGGATTGGGTACGCCCCTGATTTTCGCCATCCTGTTTTTCATGGTGTATTATTTCACCAGCACCACCGGAGAGAAAATGGCCAAGGAGGATACGATCACACCCCTTGTTGGCATGTGGTTGGCAACGGCGGTGCTTACACCCATCGGTATTTTTCTTACGATCAAGGCACTCAATGATGCGCCGATATTGAACAGTGAGTTTTATGATCGCCTGCGACAACGATGGAAGCAACGGATACGATCTTCCCGTCACTAATCCATTACCTTTAACGCCCGACCAAACCTTCCATGCAAGTCGAGCAGCAAAATTTTCAGGTACAAAAGCGAGTGGCCCTTATTTCATTGGGTATTCTTGTATTTAAATGCTGGGCTTACTTCGCTACACATTCCGTATCCATACTGACCGATGCCTTGGAAAGCATTGTCAATGTCACGGCCGGTTTCATCGGTTTGTATAGTTTATTCATCGCTGCACAACCCCGAGATAAAGAACATCCCTACGGTCATGGTAAAGCTGAGTTCATCTCGGCAGCCATTGAGGGCACGCTGATCGCGCTGGCCGGCCTGCTGATCCTTTTTCAGTCGGTTCAAAAATTGATCCGACCCACCCCGATACATCAGTTGGATCTGGGTATTTTATTGGTGTCGATTACGGCCTTCTTGAATCTTGGCTTGTCGGTCTATTGTCTGCAGATCGGCAAGAAAAATCGTTCCCTGGCGCTCCTCGCAAGTGGTCAACACCTGCGCACCGATGCCATTTCAACGATGGGCATTGTAATCGGACTCGCTATACTCTATTTTACGGGATGGCCCTGGTTGGATCCGGTACTGGCAATTGCCCTCGGCATTTATATTGTTTACACCGGGTATGGGATCATTCGTCATTCTATCGGTGGCATCATGGATGAAGCTGATCATGTGCTGCTCGATCAATTTGTTGAGTTGTTGGAGCGGGAACGGCAACCCGCCTGGATCGATCTGCATAACCTGCGTGTGATCCGTTATGGTACAAAATTGCATGTCGATTGCCACCTCACCCTTCCTTGGTATCTCAACCTGCATGAAGCACACCGCGAAGTAGATGCCCTCTCCGAAAAGATCCGTACTAACTTTGGCACATCGATCGAACTATTTGTACATACAGATGGGTGCATGCCTTTCTCCTGCAAAATTTGTGACCGAAACGATTGTGCGGTAAGACAACATCCGTTTCAGCAGCGTGTACAGTGGACGACCGATATTATCGTATTAGACGCTAAACATCAACTATCATGAGAACAACCACCACCTGGGTAAGTGAACATCATTTTGTCAGTGAGCAGGAGGGACTTTCCATCACCATCGATGGCAACCGCAAACAAGGTATGAGTCCGAAGGCGTTATTATTGTCCGGCGTAGCCGGTTGTTCAGGCGTTGATGTGGTCGATATCCTTCAGAAAATGCGTGTTCTCTTTACCAAATTGGAAGTAGATGCCTCGGCCGAACAGACCGATGATCATCCGCGGGTTTTCACTGAGATTTCACTGGTATACAAGCTGGATTTTGCGCCGGACGATGAAGACAAAGTGCGTAAAGCAATTGAACTATCCCTGGAAAAATATTGTGGCGTGGCAGCGATGCTTCGGAAAAACAGTCCGGTTACGTATACACTCGAACGTATTTGATCATTCCCCTCGAAGCTTGCGAAGCTGCTGGATCATGGCTCGCATGTCTTTATGCAGAGGCGCCTCCAGCTCAACTTTTTTCCCGTCTAATCCGTGGAAGCTCAGCTGATGCGCATGCAGCGCCAGCCGTCCCATCAGCGGACGTTCCGCCTCTTCTTTTTTCGATAAATGAAATTTCTTTTTGAGGGAGGAAAGAAGAAATGGTTTTCCGTCTCCGTAGATCGGGTCACAAACAATGGGATGTCCCAATTCTTTTGCATGTATACGGATCTGATGTGTGCGGCCGGTAAGGATCTTGAATCGCAGTAATGCATATCCTGGAAAACGATCGATCAAGGTGTATTCGGTATGAGCGGCCTTTCCATTTCGGTGTATGATCATCGTGCCGTTACGGGCCGGATGTTCCGCGATGGGAGCTTCGATCGTTCCGGATGTTTCGGTCGGACATCCCACCACCATCCCGAGGTAAACTTTTACTGTTTCCCGGTGCTCGAATTGTGCGGAGAAGTGTTGCTGTGCTTCCGGGGTTCTGGCAAAGAGGATCAATCCGCTCGTGTCCCGGTCGATCCGATGTACGGTATAGATCTGACCATATCGTTCAGCCAGCCATGTTTTCAGTGAACGTTCCTTACCCATTCGATCCGGGATGGATAGAATGCCGGAAGGCTTATCAATGGCGACCCATTCCGGTTGCTCGGTCAGGATCCAATCGGAAGCCCGCTTCCATATAATATCATTTTCCTTTTCCAAAGTATTTCAGGTCCCTTATTTCTTTTTCCGATAGAAAACGCCATTTGCCTCGATCCACGTTCTTCTTTGTGAGCCCTGCATAGACGACTCGGTCCAATCCTTTCACGT
>CANGZN010000127.1 GCA_947458625.1 Chitinophagaceae bacterium | reverse complement strand
CTAACCGAAAAGCGTTACGAGTAGGTGAACCAAAATGACTGTTATGAAAAGAATGCTCGCGATGGCAGCCCTGTTGTTCAGCTTGCCAGTTTTCGTCTCCGCTCAATCAGCCCAGGTAGGAGTTTCTGCCGGCTTCACTTCATCCGATATGTATGGAGAAGTAGGCGGTAATAAAGTAGGAGGTGACAGCCGCCGTGGATACACACTCGGCATGTTCGTCAATGTTCCATTGAAAAAGACGTCAATCAGCTTCCTCCCCGGATTGTACTATGTACAGAAAGGAAACACAACGGTTAAGGATAACAACCGAGATATTTGGACGGCACTTCGCTATGCTGAATTGCAAGCCAACTTCGTGTACAATACGAATGGCTCCAAAGGAAATAACTTCTTCATCGGAGGTGGTCCTACTTTCGGTGTGAATCTCCCTTCCACATTTGTATCCAAGACGATCGTTCGCGATCCGATCAAATCTGACTACTGGCTACGCGGAGAAAACAACGTGAACATTGGTAACGAAGCCAATTCAGATGTTCGTTTCGGCGACTATGGCGTGAACGTACTGATGGGATACCGCCTGAAATGCGGTTGGGGACTTTCCTTCAACTACAGTGCCGGTCTGCGTAACATTAAGCCAATGGCAACTGGTGACGATTACATCAACAACCACGTGATGGGATTGCAACTCAGCTATCTCGTCAAGAACAAATAATTCGATCCACCCGATCGATGCGAAAGCCTCCTTCGGGAGGCTTTTATTTTTACGACAACCCACGCATTACCTTTGCGACTGCATAAACTACTATGAGCCAACATCCACTCTCCGAACAAGAACAACTGCGCCGCGAAAAACTGGCGGAACTCATCCTGCTGGGCATCGACCCCTACCCGGCTCCGCTGTTCCCCGTGAACAGCAGCAGCACACAGATCAAGGAGACATACAAGGAAGAGCATAAAGAAGCGTTTCAGGATGTTTGTCTGGCCGGACGAATCATGAGCGTACGCGACATGGGTAAAGCCAACTTCGCCGTCATTCAGGATGCGAACGGTCGCATTCAACTTTATATCAAGCGAGATGATATCTGTCCGGGTGAAGACAAAACCCTCTACGACATCGTTTGGAAAAAACTGATCGATATCGGCGACATCATCGGCATCAAAGGATATGTGTTCACCACCAAAACCGGTGAAACCTCCGTACACGTTCGCGAACTCACCCTGCTCAGTAAAGCACTGCGCCCGCTGCCGATCGTGAAAGAAGCAGACGGACAAACATTCGATGCCGTCACCGACCCCGAATTCAAATACCGCCAACGCTACGCCGACCTGATCATCAACCCGACGGTGAAAGACACCTTCCTGAAACGCACCAAGATGATCAATGCGATCCGGGAATACCTGAATGAACACGGTGCCCTCGAAGTTGACACGCCCGTACTGCAATCCATCCCAGGCGGCGCGACAGCTCGCCCCTTCATCACGCATCACAATGCGCTCGACATTCCTCTCTATCTCCGCATCGCAAACGAACTGTATCTCAAACGCCTCATTGTAGGCGGATTCGACTGGGTCTATGAATTCAGCCGCAACTTCCGCAACGAAGGAATGGACCGTACGCATAATCCGGAATTCACAATCCTGGAATTCTATACCGCGTACAAGGATTATTTCTGGATGATGGAGACCACCGAACAACTTTTAGAAAAGACGGCAATGGCCGTATGCGGAATTACGGATGTAACCGTGGGAGATAAAACGATCTCTTTCAAAGCGCCATTCCAGCGCGTCAGCATTTTTGAAGCGATCGAAAAACATACCGGCATCGACGTCAGCCGCATGGGCGAAGAACAACTTCGCTCCGTTTGTAAACAACTGCATATTGCGGTTGAAGATTCCATGGGCAAAGGCAAGCTCATCGATGAGATCTTCGGGGCGAAATGCGAAAAGAATTACATCCAGCCCACGTTCATTACAGACTATCCGGTAGAGATGAGTCCGCTAACCAAGAAACACCGCGAAAAAGACGGACTGGTAGAACGCTTTGAACTCATCATCAATGGCAAGGAGATCGCGAACGCCTACTCCGAATTAAATGATCCGATCGATCAGCGCGAACGTTTCGAAGAACAAGTGAAACTGATGGAGCGCGGCGACGACGAAGCCATGTTCATCGACCACGACTTCTTACGTGCTCTCGAATACGGTATGCCTCCCACAGCTGGCATCGGCATCGGTATCGACCGACTCTGCATGCTGCTCACGAATAATGTTTCGATACAGGATGTGCTGCTGTTTCCGCAGTTGAGACCGGAGGAAAGACGAGAAGACTAAAAAGACGAAAAGACCATATAGTCTCCTAGTCTCATTGGTCTTCTGGTCTTCTGGTCTTCTGGTCTTCTGGTCTTTCTGGTCTTCCTGGTCTATTCTAAAAATAAATCCGTATACAACGTCGCGCCCGGCACAACTGAATAATGTGCCAGATCAGTGATGCCTTCGGCTGCCAGTACCTGCTCATCAACATAGAGATTTCCGGTGCATTGTGTAGAGGGGCGTTTGAGAATTTCATAGGCAGCATCTGCCAAGATCTCGGGGGTACGACTCATATTCACCAGCATCTGCCCGCCGAGTAAGTTTCTGACCGCTGCCGTATCGATGGTCGTCCGTGGCCAAAGTGAATTCGCCGCAATGCGATCCTTCGCCAACTCCTTGGCCCAACCGATGGTCATCATACTCATATTGTACTTACTCATCGTATACGCCACATGCTTCTCGAACCATTTCGGATCGAGATTCAGTGGAGGCGACAAAGTCAGAATATGCGGATTAGACGATTTGCGTAAGTAAGGAATACAAGCCTTGGTCATCATGAACGTTCCGCGCACATTCACATCGTGCATCAGATCGTATCGCTTGGCTTCAGTTTGTTCAGTCGTTGTCAGTGAAATAGCCGATGCGTTATTGATCAGTATATCGATGCCTCCGAACTTGGCAATGGTCTGCTCCACCACACTTGCGATCTGATCTTCAAACCGAATGTCACAGGCCACTGCCAGTGCTTTACCCCCTGCTGCCTCGATCTCCGCTGCAGCAGAATAGATCGTACCGCCCAGCTTCGGATTTTCTTCGGTGCTTTTTGCAGCAACCACAATATTCGCGCCGGCCTTCGCCAGTTTAAGTGCTATGGCTTTACCGATGCCACGAGTGGCTCCGGTGATCACGATGGTTTTTCCGGCAAACAACATGGCTTCGATTTAATATTCAGGAAGAATGGGTTTATTCTGCATGATCGCTTCGATACGCTCCAACACCTCCGGCGTAAGCAACGACATCGCTTCGATCGCTTTCAGGTTCTCCGTCAACTGAGCAGCTTTAGTTGCACCCAGAATAGCGGTGGTCACATTCGGATTCTTGATGCACCAGGCGATACTCAGGATGGGTGTGGTGGTACCCAACTCATTGGAAAGCTCAGTCAACTGCTTCACTTTCTCTACTGCATTGTCTTTCAGACAACGATCCCGCAACCATTCGAAGCCGGGCATAGCCAATCGACTGTCGGCCGGAATACCGTCATTGTATTTACCACTCAACAAACCGGAAGCCAGCGGACTCCAAATGGTCGTTCCCAATCCAACGGTCTTATACACCATCTGAAATTCGTTCTCGATCTTATTCCGCTCGAAGAGATTGTATTGAGGTTGCTCCATAGCCGGACCGATCAAATGATGCTGTTGTGCCACGCGGTGCGCTTCCATGATCTCTACGCCGCTCCACTCACTGGTTCCCCAATACAGGATCTTACCCTGTTGGATCAACTGATGCATGGTCCACACCACTTCTTCGATCGGAACGTTTTTATCGGGACGATGGCAGAAATACAAATCCAGATAATCAACCTGCAAACGCTGCAAGGCTTCGTGACAAGCTTCCACCACATGCTTACGACTGAGTCCGCTCTGATTGGGCTTATTCTCTTTTCCTCTCCAGCCCCAGAATACTTTAGAAGAGACTATATAGGAAGTACGATCCCAGTTCTTCTTCTTCAGCACGCGTCCCATCATCTTTTCACTCTCGCCCAGCGCATAGATCTCCGCATTATCAAAAAAATTGACACCATTATCATAGGCCATGCCCATCAGCTCATCCGCTACTGAATCATCGATCTGCTTGTGAAAACTGACCCAGCTGCCGAAAGACAATACACTTAATTGAAGGCCCGTGCGGCCCATGTAACGATATTCCATGTTGAATTGATATGAGACGTAAAGATACCGTAATTGCGGCTCGACCTAGAACGGCATACCACTATCATCTACCCGCATGGT
>CANGZN010000126.1 GCA_947458625.1 Chitinophagaceae bacterium | reverse complement strand
GGCCGGGTCGCAAAGATAAGGAGTGAGGGCATTTATTTTAAGAGCAGGCAGGTATATTTGCCTATGGGCCAAACCAGTTATCCAAAGGAGAAAATACAAGTCCTTTTTCTGGAAAATATCAGCGAGTCAGCCGTTAGAAATTTCAAGATCCAAGGCTATTCACAGGTAACTCGTATTAATAAGGCACTGACGGAAGACGAATTGATCGAGGCGGTACGAAACGTTCACATTTTAGGCATTCGATCCAAGACCCAGATCACGCCAAGAGTATTAGCTGCCGCCAAAAAACTTCAGGCTATCGGTTGTTTTTGTATCGGGGTAAACCAGGTCGATTTGGAGGCTGCCCGCGAACGAGGGGTTGTTGTGTTCAATGCACCGTATTCAAATACCCGCTCGGTGGCAGAACTGGTCATTGGATCCGCGATCATGTTGATTCGCCGGATACCTGACAAAAATAAAGCCGCACATGAGGGTATTTGGATGAAGGAGGCGAGCGGCAGCTATGAGTTGAGAGGTAAAACACTCGGGATCATTGGATACGGAAATATCGGAAGTCAGGTCAGTGTTCTGGCCGAATCCTTAGGCATGCGGGTGATTTTCTACGATATTGAAACCAAACTGCCCTTAGGCAATGCGGTGGATGGAAGATCACTGAAGGAAGTGCTGACCCGTTCAGATGTAATCACGTTACATGTTCCTGAAACGGAACAAACAAAAAATCTCATCGGACGCGCCCAGCTGAAAGCCTGTAAAAAGGGTGCGATTTTGATTAATTATGCTCGTGGTGAGGTGGTCGATCTGGATGCTTTACGCACAGAAATCTTGTCTGGCCGCATCGGCGGGGCCGCGATAGATGTTTTTCCCTGGGAGCCGGAAAAGAACGGCGATCGGTTCCAGACACCCTTGCAGGACCTGCCGAATGTTCTGCTGACTCCACATATCGGTGGCAGCACGGAAGAAGCACAGTCCAATATCGGTGAGGATGTTAGCCAAAAACTGCTTCAATACCTGGAACGTGGCGTGACGCTTGGTTCGCATACCGTTCCAGCGCTTGCCTTGCCGGCCCAGGAAGGCAGTCACCGTATTTTACATATTCATGCCAACCAGCCGGGGGTTTTATCGGCTATCAACGGTCAGCTGTCAAAAAACCGGATCAACATTCTGGGACAATACCTCAAAACGAATCCAGCCATCGGTTATGTTGTGCTTGATGTCGATAAGCGGCTCAGCACACAAGCCATGAGTTTGCTCAAAGAGGTGAGCGGTACGATCAAAGTCCGAATGCTGTACTGAACTTCTCATCATTTATTAGAAATAACACATCTAAACTATTGTTTTGATGTGTGTTACTAAAGATCATAAATCAACTGGGCTTGTACTTAAGACTCACAAAACATACCCTTTATTCTAATCCTTTATTCTCATAATTTACATTATGTTAAGTGATGTTGAGTAAAAGAAAGCCATCCATAGATGGCCCTCTTAACTAGTTATTTAATCATTTCGTACACATCATTCCATTTCTTCTCCTCTGCCGCCCACTTGGCTGCTGCAGCGGGATCCTTAGCGGCACGCTTTTTCTTGGATTCATAGATCTCAGCCAGATACCCTGCGATATTCTTGTACTGTTGCTTTTCGCGGGAATCTAGCTGTTCCTTAGCGGCATAAATCTTAGCAGCCTGCAAATACGGTTCTAGGATCATTTCCAATGACTGCTGGTAATCTTTATCCAGCTGGTCGCGCTTGGCGATATCGGCTGGCAGTGCCTTCGTGCCGGGCTTGGTCTTCTTTTGGAGTTCTTCCGCAAACTTTACCCGCGCCTGGTTGGCCTCCTCTTTCTTGATGACGTAGTATGAACCGAGGAACAAAGGATTTTTCACATCCTCTGGTTTTAGTTGGGCACATTTTTTCAGCGAAGCGATCATGTCGGTTTCCCACTGATTCATCATAGCCGGTTTCTCAGCACCGATTTCCAGGTTGTTGATCGTATCATAGATGAGTGACCAGCGCAATTCATGTGCCTTATAATTATCAGGCTCAGCCGCGATGGTTTCATTTAATGCCTTGATCTTGTCTATGAAGTCGTCCACCAGCCCGACCGCAAAATCCAGCTTATCTAATTTGAAAAATTCACTTTCAGGGTATAATTCCCCTCCGATGGTTTTAACCTTATCGAAATTCACGAAGTCCTTCTCCGTAAAATGATAACGGACCATGAACTGATAAATACCCTCGAAATCGGCCCCACCGATGCGAGCATTGATCATGCGACCATATGCCATAGAAGCGGCAGCGTTGTCTTTTGCCTTTTCAGCCACTACCCCGGTGAGAATCAAAAGATTGGTATCGATCGGAAAAGGAAGCAGGGATTTGCTGATCAGAAAATCAGAGTAGGAAATTGCTTTTTGGAGTTTTGGAATAGCATCTGACCAACTCTTTGTATTGTAATCTGCGAGTCCTTGATTATAGTAGTTTGAATAGATATTGATCGGGCCGTTTTGGTATGCTGTTTCTTCCGTGAATTTGGTCATTGCCGGCTCCATCGATTTGTATTTTTCAAACGCTGCATCCGCTTCGCTAGCCAGTGCATTACCGGTCGGTTTATTGCGGTTATCGTCTGTCATGGATATAGCCGCGTAGATCGCCGTCTTCAGTAAGTAAGCTTCCGGTTTTGACATGACCTTGGCGTTGGTAGCAGCCTTATCGATCTCGGTTTTGGCTTTGTCCATTTGTCCCAATAAAACAAATGTCTTGATCGACTCAATGCTTTGTGACCATCCGGGAGCAGACAGTAACGTGAAAATCAGTACAAGAGGTGTTATTTTTTTCATGTTTCTAGTTTGAAAATTATTCGACTGGATTGTTTTCAGTAGATGAATCCGCTACATCCGGGGTTGCAGGATCATTTCCTTCTGAAAGGTTAATGGTTTCATCAGCCAACTCTTCCGGTTCATCAGCATGATCATCCAAATTCGTGATCGCTGCGATCTCATCCCCCTCATCCAGACGGATCAGTTTTACGCCTTGGGTAGCACGGCCTTGTTCACTAATCCCTCCTACCGGCATACGAATCGTTACCCCGCTCTTGCACGTGATCATGATGTCTTCGGTGCCCGATACATCCAATAAACCAACAAGAGAACCGGTTTTATCTGTCACGTTGATCGTCTTCACCCCTTTTCCTCCGCGGTTGGTGAAGCGGTATTCATCTATAGGCGTACGTTTTCCATAACCTTTTTCGCTGACGACCAATACCGTTCTGTCGGCCTGCAAGGTTGGATTCACACAGATCATTCCGATAACAGCATCATTATCTCCTTCCACCTCGATTCCGGCTACGCCGATCGCTCCCCTTCCGGTGGGTCGTACTTTTTCTTCGGAGAAACGGATCGCACGGCCACTTTGTACAGCCAACATGATCTCACTAGCCCCGTCAGTCATACGAGCCTGTAAGAGTTCGTCCCCTTCCACGATCGTGATCGCGTTTACACCGGTTGTCCGTGGGCGTGAGAAATCTTCCAGTGCGGTTTTCTTGATCACCCCTTTCTTCGTACAAAGAACAATGTTGTGCTGTTTCACAAATTCTTCATCTTTCAGATCTTTCACATCGATGATGGCACGGACCTTGTCATCCGGCGGTAATTGCATAAGATTCTGAATGGCACGTCCTTTACCGGTCTTCTCCCCTTCCGGTATTTCCCAAACATTCAGCCAGTAGCAGCGTCCTTTCTCGGTGAAGAATAGCAGCGTATGATGCGAGGAGGCAACAAATAGATGTTCGATATAATCTTCGTCTCGGGTACGACCGCCAATCACACCTCGTCCGCCTCTACGTTGCGCTCGATACTCATCGGCCGGCGTGCGTTTGATATATCCCAGGTGCGAAATCGTGATCACTACATCTTCCTCTTTGATGAGGTCTTTCAATTTAACTTCATCGTCCAGGTACGTGATCTCGGTATTTCGTACATCCCCAAATTTCTCTTTGATCTCAAGCAGTTCAGTTTTGATGATCCCGTAACGCATCCCCTCATCACTCAATAACAGCTCGAGGTAAGCGATCAGTTTCATCAATTCGTCGTATTCAGCCCGAATCTTATCACGCTCCATACCGGTGAGGCGCTGCAAGCGCAATTCCAGGATCGCTTTTGCCTGAATCTCATCCAATCCCCAACCGGCGTTGATCAGGTTATCCTTCGCTTGTTCCGGGTTGGGTGATTGACGGATCAGTCGGATCACTTCATCCAAGTGATCGAGGGCGATCAGATATCCCTTTAGAATATGAGCTCGTTTTTGGGCCTCCTTCAATTCAAAACGAGTGCGTCGAACCACAACTTCGTGACG
>CANGZN010000125.1 GCA_947458625.1 Chitinophagaceae bacterium | reverse complement strand
ACCGGTATCTGGGCTATAATCCTCCCTATCAACTTATAAACCGCAGAAACGAAGTGATCGTTGAAATCGAGTGGAAAGAATAATAGTCTTTAAATGAAAACTGCCGCTTTGCGGCGGCAGTTGGGAAGAGTTGCGGAGACTGAGGGATTCGAACCCTCGAAACAGTTTCCCGTTTACACGCTTTCCAAGCGTGCTCCTTCAGCCACTCGGACAAGTCTCCTTTGAAGGGCAGCAAAAATAAGGATTATTCGTTTAGGGAGTTTAGCAGGGTTAGATAGTTTAGTTATTTGATTCTCAACCCTCTAAATGCTCAATTATCTCATCCCTAAACTTTCATCGTTCATCCCCCATCCCTCATCCCGTTTTAGCAGGTAACAACTTGGCATACCGGGTGGTGATAGCCGACATGGCCACCCCAAATACGACCCCGGCCACAATAAAGGCCTGAGCTACCCCACTTTCTGCTCCAAAAGAAAGCTTCAGCAAGATCGTCGAGATCACGAAACTGGAATTCCGGATGATCACCGGAAAATCATCGGTATAAAAAAGAGAGAACAACAGTATCAGTACATCCCCCAGGATCAGCAACGTAAAGAAATGATCGAAAAAGATCGCATTCACATTCGGCGTAGCAACCCAATCCCCACCGGATCGCAATCCGTACAACCAATCCCCAAAACTATAGATGCCCAGACCCAACGCTGCAAAAAATAACAAAGCTGATAGATTCTTCTTGGCCAGAATAAATCGTCGCATACTCGCGTCTTTCTGGGAAGTATCTGTGATGCCTGTCATCGCCATTCCCTGCCGACCACTTACTCGATAAAACAATAGGATCAACGCGAAAAGTACCATAACGGTACCCAGGTCAAACCACAATTCCAGATTATTGGCACTCCATAAACTCCCCCCGGTCAGATCCAAATGCGTCATGTCCTTGAATACACCACGGATCAGGATCAACACAATGATCTCATATTGCTTGCCCACATAGATAGTAGTCGAATGCTGCAAGTAGTACAACAATAGATATGCCTCATATACCAGCAAAAAGGAGAATGGCGTATAGATCGCATTGATCGGATTACTCAACAATCCCGTTGGTTCTAACCCCAACCAATAATGATAGATGGCAAATAGGGCCAAGTGCAAGACAAAACTTCCGATGGCTAGAAACAACGTATATCGCCCCAGCCTCGCTCGTAGCGATGGCGTAAAGAACAGATCCGCTGAAAATTTAGTTGGCACTGGTTTTGGTGTTGGTCACCTTTAAGGTAGACCTATTTCACCGGAAAACCGATCTTGAAAAAGCAATTGGAGGGCGTTTAGCAGGTTTAGCGAGTTTAGATATCTGATCCTCAACCCCCTAAACTTTCTCAACCATCTCATCTTCTCAACTTTCATCCCTCATCCTGCCCCTACCAATTCCCCGCTTGCTTAACATCCATCCGCTCGGGCGTATCGGCCTCGTGCTCTTGCCAATCCGGATCGTACGATACAAACCAAGAAATCCAGATGCTTCGGCTCAGCCGCATCAAAAAGGGTTGCAGTAACAGCAATAAGACCGCATTGCTGATCAGCCAGTAAATAAAACGATTGTCTTCCAAACCAAATCCGATCAACACCCACCAGGCCACCAACGTCGATACACTCAAGGCCACTGTCAAGGCATAACTCACATAGCCCGTACCGTAATAAAATCCCACTTCGATTTCCGTAGGCTGGCCACAGACCGAGCATTGTACGGGCATCTCCAGATTCTTCTTAATTGATGCTTGGGTGGAATTAGTAAACAGCTTGCCTTCGCGGCAACGGGGACAGCGACAAGTCAGTACACTCGATAAATAAGAACGCTTAACAGAGGTGGATGGCATATAGGGGATTAAGCAGTTGCGGAATGTTGATGAATGACTTGTTCCAATTGGGCCGCCGAAGCCGTACCCGAGTGGCGCCACAATATCTGTCCTTTTCGGAACAAAATCAGTGTGGGTACACTCTGTATCTGAAATTGCATGGCAGCGGCCTGACTCCGATCTATATCCACCTTGATGATGTGCAATTCATCCTGCATCCGCCCCTTCAATTGCTCCAATACAGGTTTCATCATCTTGCACGGACCGCACCACTCGGCAAAAAAATCGACTAACACAGGTGTATTCCCATTGATCAGGTCCTGAAAACTTTTTGATTCACTCATTTTCTTTCTTTTTATCGGTTTGAAATAAACTGAAGAATAATCCACCCATCACGGCTCCATAAGCCGTGCTGTTGTGCCAGGTAGACGTGATCATACACGTGCCATTGTCACAACCGATCTGCTGCCAGTATAGATATCCTCCAATAGCTCCTGCCAGCACACCCAATGCCGCTAACTTATTTTTTAATAACCACTTCTTCATAGTCGATGTCTTGAATAGATTTATTTGATTCTGGTTTTCTTGTTACCGGGGTACAAACGCCTCCAATGCAACATCCGCCATCGGTGAATAAAGCCATCGTCAGAAAAAATCCACCGAATAGCATCCCGCCGATCCAGCCTTCCTGTATCGCAGATAAAACAATAAATAATCCGAGTCCTACACGGATCATCTTCATGAGTCCCCATCCCGATTGTAGAGCATTCAATGCTTTTGTCATGTTGTTACATTTTTCCTGGTAAGATCTGATTCCAATACAGCCAAGGCAGTAACCAGCGCTTCAGCATGAACATGCTCCAGCGCTCCTTGCTCTGATCAATTGGAAACGTTTCCCTCGGTTGGTTGGTATAATCGAATTCACACAAAATCAATTTGCCGTATCCAGTCACAACCGGACAACTACTATATCCACTATACTTGGCATCTAATGCCCAGCCGTTTTTATACGCGAGCAAATTATTTACCAATACTGGCGCTTGTTTGCGGACCGCTGCTCCGGTCTTCGCCGCAGGAATACCAGCTACATCACCCAAGCTGAACACATTCGGATACACCTTATGCTGTAGCGTGTATTGATCCACATTCACCCAGCCGGCTTCATTGGCAAGCGGACTGTTTCTTACTACATCTGGCGCACTCTGAGGAGGGGTTACATGCAACAGATCAAAGTCGACCCAAGTTTCCTGTCCTTCATTCTCCTTTCCGATCCCTACAAACTTGGCGCGATGATTCGGGCCGTCGACTTCCACCAGCTTCTGGGTGAAATGCATGTGCACGTGATTGCGCTCCGCTACTTTCAGTAAACTCTTCTCGTATTTTTCTACGCCGAATAACCGACTGCCGCCGCTCCAGTAATCGATCTGAGTTTTATTCAACAGTCCGTGCTTGCGTAGATAATCACCCGTTAGCCACATGATCTTGTGGGGCGCCCCACCACATTTCACCGCCGTATGGGCAGAAGTGAATACCGCTTTTCCGCCCTTGAAATTCTTAAGCACTTCCCAGGTGTAGGGAGCCGTATCGAATTTGTAATTGGAACAAACGCCGTTTTTACCCAGGGTCTCGGGTAATCCTTTTATCTCATTCCAGTTCATCTGAATGCCGGTAGCCACGATCATATATTGATAGGAGACAATCGTTCCGTCGCTCAGGCTAACCCGGTTATTTACCGGATCGAACCCCTCCACTCGTCCGCGGATCCAGTCAATGCCTTTAGGCATCACAGAAGCCTCGGTGCGTTTAGTTTTTCGGATGTTGTAAATACCGGCACCCACTAAGGTCCATGCAGGCTGATAGTAGTGGAACTCACTGGGCTCCACGATCGAGATCTGTAAGTGCTTGTCTTTACGCAACAACTGAGAAGCGGTGGAGATGCCGGCATTGCCACCACCGACGATCAGGATCTGTACAGATTTCATGCTGTTGATTTGAGACCACAAATCTCCTGGGTATCGGGGGCAATTTCCGTGACAGAAGTCACCCAATGAAAAAAGCCTGCCAAGAGGCAGGCTTACGTTTATACTGGTTTTTCCTAATGTGGTAAACGGTCGCGCAAGAGCCCGTAGGTCCAGGTACCCGCAATGGCACTGAATAAGGTCACGATCACGGCAAAGGCTCCCGATCCGATCTGGGCGAACAGCGGGCCCGGACAAGCACCTGTGATGGCCCATCCGAAACCAAACAGCAATCCGCCATAGATCTGCCCCTTATTAAATTTCTTATCCTCTAATTTGATCGGCTCTCCATCGATCGTTTTCACGTTGAATTTCTTGATCAGCAATACACTTAGCATACCCACCACTACGGCGGAGCCGATAACCCCGAACATGTGAAAACTTTGCAGACGGAACATTTCCTGGATACGGTACCAGGATACCACTTCCGATTTGATCAAAATGATCCCGAATAAAATACCGGCTACTGAGTATTTCCACTTCGTATAAATAGGTTCATCTATTTCTGATTGGTTCACGCACATCGCGTTGGT
>CANGZN010000124.1 GCA_947458625.1 Chitinophagaceae bacterium | reverse complement strand
CGGAATGAGTCAGCGTGCCATTGAACTATTAACAGATGAATCAATGTTGCAGCGATTTCGAGAAGCTGCCCGAGAGCAGGCAGGTGCTTTCGATCTGAGTCGGATCCTACCCGTGTACGAAGCCCTCTATAATAAAGTGATCAAGTAGGACTTTTCTACTTATCGACGAAGCCAGGGTTTCGGATCGATGTTCTTGGTTTCCATCATGAGGATAAGATCGACCTGTCCGCCATCTCCCTCTTCACTTCTTCCTGTCTTTCCGATCGACTGTCCCGTCTTAACCGCAGTCCCCTTACTGACTGACACACTGGTTAGATTACTATAGGTAGTAAAATATTTACCGTGACGGATGGTAACCGCCATTCCGTCTCCCAGATTAAAAATACCGATCACATCTCCATCAAATACCGCTTTCACCGACATGCCGGAATTGGGCGTTGAGATGGAAATGCCCGGATTGTCGAATGTGAGTAAGGTGTTCTCGATTTTATTGGGACCGAAATTGGATGTGACCACTCCATTATCTACCGGCCAGGGTAAACGTCCCCGATTGTTCTGAAAGCCGCTGTTCAATTCCACATCGCGTGCGGTGAGATCAAGATACGTTGGTTTCGAGGTGGGATTGGGATCAATGCGTCTACTTCCGCCACCTCCGCCAGCCCCTTTATCTGCCGGCTTGGGATCACCTGTTTTAGGTGCCGCTGCTTTTGCTTTTGCCCTTGCGGCTTCGATCTCTCTTTTTACGATTGCATTGATAGAGGAGAGTAATTCTTTATCCCGCTTCTTTTTGGCTGCGATCTGCTTTTGAAACTCACGCTCTTTGGATTTGAGCTGGTTGACCACCGCATCTTTTTGCTTCCGCTCTTGTCCCAGTTCATCCACCTTTTTTGCCTGCACGGTCATCACCTGACTCTTCTCTTCTTTTCGAACCAGTTGCTCTTTTTGACGAGCAGCGATTAATCGCTGATGGTCCTCGATATTAGCTACTTGTTTCTCCCGATGTGCCCGATAGGTACGGAGATAATCCATCCGTTTCAAGGCATCGTTGAAATTACTGGCGGAAAAAATAAAGTTGATGTAATCATAATTGCTTCGATAGCGATAGGCATAAACGACACTACGGGCATATTGAACACGCAGGGTGTCGAGCTGTTTGTTCAGGCGATAGATCTCCAATTCGCTGAGGTAGATATTATCCTCGATGTTTCGGATCTCTCGATTGATCGAGTTCAGGTATCGTTCCTGAAGTTGGATTTTTCGATTCAGCAGATTGAGCTGACTGAGCGTCTGCTTTTTTTGGGACTTAACCTGATCGTATTGTTGTTGGATCTCGTTGAGTTCTCGTTGGATCTCTTTTCGCTCAGCCTCCAGTGTTGCCTTCTCATTCACCGGTTGTGCTGTAGCAACAGTGGCCCAGAGTAAGAGCAGGGGAAGCAGAAGACGAAAAACCATGTAATGAGTTGTAAAATTGAATGAGGTATGAAGCAATTTGCGAAATTAAACGCGAAAACCTCACTCGATCTTATAGTTTTTAGGGACAACGAATGGGAAGCTTAACGTTTCATTAAAAGCATATTGCTTGTAGTTCAATTTTACGAGCAGGTTTTTCTTCTCTGATACCTGAACGGTACGGCGACGGGAAAACCAAACCCCTTGTTTGTTCTCGTAATCGACGTAAGAGAGATAACTGGAGCGCGGTCGGTTAACATTGACATCATCCAGCTTGTAGCTGTTGATCAGTTTATCCGACTCTCCGATGGTTAGCAGTTTACGAAAAAGCGCATTAGTTCCTTGCAGCGCAATCTGTCCGCCACCGCGTGAATAGTTGAAGAAAGCGGAATCCATGAAAACCGGATTGCCGACCAGCAGGTCCTGTAAGGAACGCAGATCCAGCGGAAGCGAGGTGATCTCTTGGAGATAGGTGATCGGCCGGGTGAAATAGGTCTTATCCTGCTTGTTCATCACTTTAACCGAGTCGGGTGTGATACAGGCACGAACCCCCTCAATACCGAAGATGGCCGTTAGGGAGAGCCAGATCAGGCTATCGCGTTGAATGCGCACTTGTACGTTCACATTCAGGTTTTTGCCGTCCGACTCTTCATAATCAACATCGATCTTACCGGAAAAACTCTTGAATTCGATCCGATTAGCCAGCACGGAATCGTATTGACGTTGAATGAATCGGACTGAATCTGCCTGTGCCGCTTCCAGCGCCTGTTTAGCAATGGCAGCAGAATCGATGCGGGTATTGATGGCCGTCTGGATCTTGCGGGTTCCCCGGCAGGCGGAGAGACCGATTAGGACTATGCCGATCAGCAGTGTATATCGATTGATGTATCTGTTCATTTTTTTCCGGTATGTCCGAATCCGCCTTCGGATCGGGGGGTTTCATTAATTTGTTCTACAGGGACCCACTCTATTTGCTCCACTTGTTGGATCACCAGTTGTGCGATGCGGTCTCCGTCCTGTATGATGCTCAAATGGTCAGAAAGGTTGATTAAAAGAACCTTAATTTCTCCCCGATAGTCGGAATCGATCGTTCCGGGCGTATTCAGGCAGGTGATGCCTTGCTTCAGTGCCAATCCGCTTCTGGGGCGGATCTGTGCCTCATAACCGAAGGGTAGTTCAATAAATATTCCGGTCGGAATCAGTTCTCGTTGCAAAGGTTGCAGGGTGATGGGGGCCGTAAGAAATGCCCGTAAGTCCAGTCCGGACGAACCCTCCGTTGCATAGGCGGGTAAGGGATGAGGGGAACGATTTACGATCTTGACCGGGAGGACTGACATGACGCAAAGATAACGGCCCGATACGGCCGATCACCCTTGCTTTTTCAACAGGGCTGTGGCTTGTGCCATGAGACCTTCTTCTCTTCCCGCGAAACCCATTTTTTCCGTGGTGGTCGCTTTGATCGAAATAGCAGACCGATCGACCTGCAGAATACCGGATATGGCTTCACGCATGGCATCGAGGTGCGGACTGATCTTGGGTTTTTCCAGGCAAAGTGTGGAGTCGATGTTCACGACTTCATAGCCTTCTTTCTGTATCAGTGAATGGGTGTGTGCCAACAATTTTTTACTGTCGATATCCTTGAAGGCCGGGTCGGTATTGGGGAAGTGAATGCCGATATCACCCAGTGCTAATGCACCGAGCAAGGCATCACAGATGGCATGCAGCAGTACGTCCGCATCGCTATGTCCGAGTGCGCCTTTGTGATGGGGTATCTGAACGCCTCCGATCCAGAGGGCCCTACCCTCAACCAGTTGATGAAAATCGATGCCGGTACCGATGCGATAACTCATAAGGGTGCAAATATCCTGAAAAATAAAAGTCCCGCCGAAGCGGGACTTTTACCTTCTCTAATGAATGATTATTTTTTCTTCTCCAGATCGAACGCCACAGAGAAACGCAGGGTGTTAGACAGCGGGTTACGCGTCACACCGGCACCTGTGGGGATCAGATAAGCGAAGTTGAATTGGAATACATTGTAAACAACGCCCAGACCAGTTGTGAAGTAGCGACGGTTGCCCTTCGTTACGTTCTCGTAGAAATAACCGGCACGGAGGTTGAACTGGTTGTTGTATGTGTACTCAGCACCAACTGACCACTGGAACTCTTTCAGTTCTTCACCGAAACCACCCGGAGCATCTCCGAATGAGCTCAGCCAGCTGCTAACAACACCCTTAGTACGGTAAGCGGCCAGTGCGGTAGCATCACCCTCTGCAGGAGGAGTAGGTACTAACAGTTTGTTTGTTTCCAGACCGAAAGAGAGTGAATTTTTGTCGTTGTACTTCTTCGTGTAGTTCACACCGGCACCGAGGTTAGCAGGGATGAAATCCTTTGCATCGGCGTTGTCGGTATAAGCAATCTTAGAACCCAGGTTAGAAAGGGTTACACCCCAAGCCAGACCAGAACCAGAAGCTCCTTTGTTGGTGTGATAATATCCCAGATCTGCAGCGATCGCGCTACCAGCTTGGTAAGTAGTGCTACCAACGGTAGTACCACCAGCCAGGTTAGAGTTGATGTACTTCAAAGTGATACCAACACCACTCTTGTCGTTCAACTTACGGCTATATCCGAGGTCTACACCGAATTCACGGGGACGGAAGTTACCGAAGTCATTACCGAGGTTGTCGGTAAAGGTGATGTTACCAAGGCTGAAATAGCGAACAGATCCAGTGATGGCCTGATCATCAGACATTTTGTAGAAACCTGAAACAGTGGCCAGGTAAACATCGTTCACCAGGTCACGCATCCAAGGAGTATAAGTAGCAGAGATGTTAGCTTTTGATTTGTTGAAAGCAGCCTTACCCACGTTCCAAAGTCCGGAGTAAGCATCCGCGCTAGTGGCGATTCCCAATTCACCCATTCCACCGGAACGAGCATCAGGAGAAATACGCAAGAAAGGAACAGCCGTAGTGACCACATTGAT
>CANGZN010000123.1 GCA_947458625.1 Chitinophagaceae bacterium | reverse complement strand
TTGAAGGGATAACCGGAATCGCTGAACCGAGTCGTATTGCTTGCTCGTAGCAACGCTGGATCAAGGAAACCGACAATAAACATCGAACGGCATCATGCACAAAAACAATGGAAGGATCCTTGATCTGTCTAAGTCCATTTTGCACAGAGTGAAATCTTGTTTCTCCTCCCGGTACAAATTGAATTCGCTCAGCGCCGCTTATGGAGTTACAGATAACTCGGCCCAATTCCAGATGTGATTCGGGCAATACAAGAACGACCCGCATGTCTGAATAGCTTCGGAGAAAAGTCTCTACCGTTCTTGTTAAGAGGGATTTGCCTTCGAGCTCGAGGAATTGCTTTGGGGTGGAGGCTCCCATACGAAGTCCAACACCTCCCGCAACAATAACGGCAACTTTAGAAAGATTTAAGGCTTGATCCATGTAGGTTATGAAATGTCTTCCAGGTCTAAAATACAATTTTCAATCCTGCTGATGATCAGATCCATCCCAATCGGGCAACTTCTGACCGCAACTGCATGGGATCGATCGGGGTGGTACCTACTTGCTCACACACGATTCCTCCTGCCAGATTTGCCAGGTTAGCCATACAAGCAGGGTCCTTTGTGAGTGCGTAAGCTGCGGAGGCTACAGCAATCACTGTATCACCGGCACCTGAAACATCAACTACATTTCTGGGCAGACCGGGCAGCCACTCCGACTGATCGCTGGATTGATAAAATGCCCCACGTTCAGAGAGTGTGATCAGCGATACCTGATGATCTAGTTTTTCATGAAGGGAATGGTGAACTTCTTTCAGCTTGATAAGATCTGGAACGGCATTAAACTGGAGCGCTTCTGAAACCTCTCTCCAATTCGGTTTAAAGAGATCCACTCCCTGATAGGAAAAGAAATTCTCTTTCTTGGGATCTACAGTAGTTATCACACCCATTTCCTTGCAGATACTGACCAGCCGTTGGATGATTTTGGTGGAGAGCACGCCTTTGTTGTAATCCTCAAAAATGAGAAGTTGGGGTTGCTCTTTTCGCAGATACGATTCGATCTGTGTCAGCCACTCTTCCTGCACCGATTCAGCCGCCTCTTGGGTCGACTCCTGGTCGAGCCGAAGCAATTGCTTATTTCGATCCAACACTCTTGTTTTTCGAGTGGTGGGGCGTTTATCATCAACTCGCAACAGATCTATTCCGATGCCTGATTGTCGAAGAAGCGATACAAGGATCTGTGCGGGCTCGTCATCACCCACCAGTGAAATCAATTGTACCGAAGCCCCCAAGGCGGAGAGATTCAACGCGACATTACCGGCTCCACCGATCCGCTCTTCTTGATGGAGCTGTGATACTACCGGCACGGGGGCCTCTGGAGAGATACGGTCAACTTGACCGAAGAAATAGGTATCCAGCATGAGATCCCCCACTACCGCCACCCGCAAACCGGGAAGCTCCTGAAAGAAGCGGGCGTAGGGAGACATGATTATTTCTTTGCCTTGAACTTCTTATTCAGCCCATCGATCAGATCGCGGGTGATGTTGTGGACAGTATCCTTATAATAGAAGAGGCCAGGTTCATAAGATACGATGTAGCTGTATTGGTTGTCATCGTTATACTCTTTGAGGAACTCTTCGATCGTAGTTTTGATCTCATTTTGACGACGTAATACAAAATCGCTGTACTCCGACTCAAGTGATTGTTGACGGCTCTTCAAATTATCATCCAGACTTCTCATTTCCCTACTGGCGGCATCACTTTGTTCTTGTGTAAGAGAGCCCGTGCTGGCCTGCTGTTGATAATAACTAAGTTTCTGTTGCATGCTTTTACCCAGTCGGTCAAGCTCAGCCTTGATCGCATCTTCACGTTTGGTCATTTCTGTTTTCAGGTCCTTCACCATATCAAAATTGGCGGCGATGGAATCCATCTCGAAGTAGGCCATGCGGAACGAACCCGTACCGGGGGTTGCTGAGGGTGAAGCAGATCTTTTATTACCTGAGGTGAGCTGGTTATATACCAGATACCCGCAAAGAAGAGTCAGAATAACATTCCAGACGACATTCAATGAACGATTCATACTATCGATTTTTTACAAAATAATGCGCTTATACGCAATTCTCCATACAGGAGGGGTTGTTTAGGAAAGGCTTAACAGCAAAAAAAGAGCAGGCAATTGCCTGCTCTTTCAGTATTTGGAAGATTCATTACTCTTCTTCGTCAAAAACCATGGCCTCGCGCGTGATCTGCAGCAACTCGTATTCTTCTTTGTTGCCCACGATCATTCGATCGAACTCGCGCAGACCGGTACCGGCTGGGATCGGATGTCCGGTAATGACGTTCTCTTTGAGTCCGAGCATCTCATCTGTCTTACCGTTGATGGCGGCAGAGGAAAGCACCTTGGTCGTTTCCTGGAAGGAAGCAGCCGAGATCCAGCTCTGTACACCCAGTGAGGCCTTGGTGATACCCAAGAGGGTTGGTGAAGAGGTTGCGGGCATCGCATCGCGGTATTCAACTGGCTTCTGATCGTTGCGGCGAAGGATTGAATTCTCTTCACGCACTTCGCGCAGGGTTACGATCTGGCCTTTGCGCATGCGGCTGCTGTCGCCCACTTCGGTGACAACTTTCTTATCGTAAATGAAGTCGTTTTCATCGACGAACTCGAATTTATCGACCAGGTCGTCTTGGAGGAAGCGAGTATCGCCTGGATCCACGATGTTGACCTTGCGCATCATCTGACGAACGATCACCTCGATGTGTTTGTCATTGATCTTCACCCCTTGTAAACGATATACTTCCTGGATCTCGTTCACCACGTACTCTTGTACGGCGAACGGACCTTTGATCGCAAGAATATCGATCGGAGCGATCTGACCATCACTGAGCGGGGTTCCGGCTTTTGCGAAATCTCCATCCTGTGCCAGGATCTGACGCGTCAATGGTACCAGGTATTTCTTCTGTACGCCATCTTTCGCTTCAATGGTGATCTCACGGTTACCACGCTTGATGTTACCCATCGTAACGACTCCGTCGATCTCTGCCACAACAGCAGGGTTGCTCGGATTACGCGCTTCGAAGAGCTCGGTTACACGTGGCAGACCTCCCGTGATGTCACGGAGTTTACCCAGTACACGTGGGATCTTGACGATTACCTGACCAGCTTTCACCTCATCGCCTTCTTCAATCATGATATGGCTTCCGGTTGGCAGGTTATAAGATTTCTTCTCCTTGCCTTCAACCAACAAGGATGGGATCTTGGTTTTGTCGCGGGTTTCAATAACAACCTTCTCGCGGTGTCCGGTTTGCTCATCCGACTCTTCGCGGTAAGTAACTCCATCGATAACATTCTCAAAGTGAATGGTACCGTTGATCTCAGCCACGATGACGTTGTTGAACGGATCCCAAGAGCAGATCACATCACCCTTGTTTATTTTCTGACCATCTTTCACCTGCAAGGTTGCTCCATATGGAATGTTATTGGTGATGAGCAGTCGGTCATTTTTCAGATCAACGATACGCACCTCACCGGTACGACCGATGACAACCTGACTTTTATCGCCGTCGTTGTTTGAAGTGGTAACGATACGAAGTCCGTCGAACTGGATGGTACCATCGAACTTGGCAACCAAGGTTGATTCAACAGATGCGGATCCTGCCACACCCCCTACGTGGAAGGTACGGAGGGTCAGCTGTGTACCCGGCTCACCGATCGACTGAGCGGCGATGATACCAACAGCATCTCCTTTTTGGGTCATTGCTCCGGTTGCCAGGTTTTTACCATAGCACTTGGAGCATACGCCGCGCTTGCTCTCGCAAGTAAGTACGGAACGGATCTCGACCGATTCAATACCAGAATCCTCGATTCGCTTCGCAATATCCACGGTGATCTCGTCGCCGGCAGACACCAGCTGCATTTCACTCACTGGATCATATACATCGTGCAGTGAAGTACGACCGATGATACGATCGCTCAGTGGCTCGATGATGTCTTCATTATCTTTCAATGCAGTCGTTGCAATACCTCGCAGTGTACCGCAATCTTCTTCTGTGATCACAACGTCTTGCGCCACATCTACCAGACGACGGGTCAGGTAACCGGCATCGGCCGTTTTCAAGGCGGTATCTGCCAGACCTTTACGAGCACCGTGCGTAGAGATGAAGTAGTCCAATACGTTCAATCCGCCTTTGAAGTTGGAGAGAATCGGATTCTCGATGATCTCGCTTCCGGTAGAACCCGACTTACGGGGCTTAGCCATCAGTCCGCGAATACCAGCGAGCTGTTTGATCTGCTGTTTCGATCCACGGGCACCGGAATCCAACATCATATACACCGAGTTGAATCCCTGACGATCGTTACTGAGTTCACGGATCAGTGTTTCAGTGATACGGGTATCCACGCGGCTCCAGATATCGACGATCTGGTTGTATCGTTCGTTGTTTGTGATCAAGCCCATGTTGTAGCTATCCCACACTTCATCTACTTCAACCTTCGCATTATCAAGCATCTCTTCCTTCGTATCGGGGATGATCA
>CANGZN010000122.1 GCA_947458625.1 Chitinophagaceae bacterium | reverse complement strand
TGTGTCCACCACTTCTGCATTAAAATCTGTGTTGCTTCCGGTAATAAGCGTCCAGCGGTCGTCTTTGTGTGAAAAACTGCCTACCTCAAAATTGTCGTTATTAAACGCACTGTTCTTAGGAGTTGCCACATCAAAAGCCTTCAGCATTTTCCAGTCATTATTAACAAGGTAGAAATTAAGCACTTTATTACCGCTAAGCAAAACCAGACGTTCATTGGTGGTACTGTCCTCAAAAATATGTCCGCTCATCAGCTTTTTGCTGAATGCATTATTCTTGAACCTGTAGGGTTGTTGAAAAACGATTTTCTGACTTAAGATGCCCTTTTGTGCTGATAATACGACTGTACAAAACAGCAATGCAACAAACATTGCGAATTTTCTGTTCGAAATTTTCATCGACTTTTCGTTATATGTTACGAACATACAATTTATGTAGATTGCTTTATCGCAATTAACTCATACAGTCAATTATCGGCCTCGGAGTTAAATTGAACCAGAAAAGCCAGCTTGCCCTTTCAGCTCATGCCATTGACCAATGCCCGACAGATGGGTGCCGGATTCAGTTTTTAGTTCAGATTTACTTGTGAGAATGGCTTCAAAAAATAGGTGTCAGAAAAGTATCACTTTGCTCCCTTCACATACTTCTCCAACCACTGATGCTGCTCCCAAAGCATGTGAAGTAAGTTCTCCTTCCCTCTATAGCCATGCGCCTCATACGGAAGGGCTACATAGCGAGAAGTGCCTCCATGTCCCTTGATAGCATTGTAATACCGTTCGCTTTGTATGGGGAATGTCCCCTGGTTATCGTCCATCTCGCCATGGATCAGTAGAATGGGGGTTTTGATCTTGTTGGCGAAGCTGAATGGACTCATATCAAAGTATAAATTCGAAGCTTGCCAATAGGTTCTATCCTCATTCTGAAACCCGAACGGTGTCAGCGACCGGTTGTACGCGCCACTTCGAGCGATACCCGCCTTGAACAGGTTGGTGTGCGATAACAAGTGAGCGGTCATGAAGGCGCCATAACTATGTCCGCCTACGGCAACTCGATTTTTATCGCCCACGCCTAGTTCAGACAACTTATTGATCGCTGCTTCCGCATTCATCTTCAACTGATCGATGAAATTATCGTTTGGTTTTTTGTCGGCATCCGTTGCTACAATCGGCATCTCGGCATTATCGAGTACGGCATAGCCTTGGGTTACCCAGAACACCGGTCCGCCCCAACTGATCGTGGTGAATCGGTCATTGGAGCCACGAATCTGCGCGGCATCAGCTGCAGAGTTAAACTCTCTGGGATAGGCCCACATCAGGACGGGCAGAGGGCCATCTTTCGATTTGTCATATCCCTTCGGCAAGTAAAGATTACCGGTCAGGTCTACGCCATCGGCACGCTTGTATTTGATCTTTTCTTTGGTTATGCCTTCCAGCGCCGGATAAGGGTTCTTGAATTCAGTCAAGGGACGGTCAGCGATGCGTGCTTTCAAATCCTTCAAAAAATAATTCGGTACATCTTGCTGTGATTCCTTGCGTGTGATGAGTGTTAGTCGGTCGGCATTCAGAATGTCTACGATCGATTCAAACATCCCTTCCGGACATCTCCAGAGGATCTCATTTTGCTTCGTGGTAAGGTCGAATTTAGCCAAGAAGGGAAGGTCGCCTTTTGGAGAGGAGCCGGTATTGTTGATCATCAACAGTTTGCTTCCGTTCTCGATCGGCATGATGACAGATCGACCCCATTTGTTTTTAGTAGTATAAGGCTGACCGGGGTCGTTGTAGGCATCGTTTGTAGAACGTTCAAACATGACATCCATTTCGGCACTGGTTGGATTGTATCGCTGAACTCTTGCTTTTTGAGAGCCGGTCAAGCCTTCACTAACAAGCGCCAACGTTTCATTGCCCCAGGAAATGCCACGGAATCGCCATTTCGTTTTGAATAATTCCTTAGGCTGACCGTTAAAGGGCGAACTGCTTCCATATACAGCATCATGGTATTCCACTTTATTTTTCATCAATCCGCTATCGAGCGGCTTACACCAGATGGCAGTTGCCGGTTCGTCATCTCGCCAATCGAATCCCCTGGCTACATCTTGCACATTATCAAATCCGGATGGAGCGCCTTCTCCTGAGGGCAGCTCAGCCAGCAACTTGACCGTTTTCCCATTCATATCCGTGATGCTGACAGTTGAAGGAAATTGTTGCGCCGGCACCAAATACGAGAAGGGTTTCCGAATGGTGCGCACCATTAAATATTTCTTGTCTGGAGATACATTGATAGAAGAATAGATCGCCGGCATCCCAAGGATCGTTTCGATACCATTCATATTTTTCACCAACTGAGTGGTGGAGAGAAATTCAAAAAGTTGGGCATCGTAGGGTGTCTTGATCAGGTCTTGATAGGTTCGGATCGGAGCGGCCTTTCCGTAGTTCTCCTGCATGGCTGGTCCGGTAGGGGTAATGGGGCGCTTGGGAGCAGCCGAAGCCGGTTTCAAGGTGGTTTTGTAGATCAGTGTGTTATCATCCACCCAAGAAAATGAACTGCCTAATACGGTATTAAGTGGTTTTTGATTGATCTTTTTGGCCGTTTGGGTTTTTATGTCGATCACATACAGGTCCACTCGACTCGCACTGAAATGTGTGAAGGCAATTTTTGTTTGGGCGGGATTCCAAGCGGGTTGACCGGCCAGTAAACCCATGGGCAATCCTTTTATCTGGAATTCTTTTCCGGATGGTAGATCCTTCAACTTTAGATTGTTGATATAGTTCTGTCGGCTGGGTGAAAAATTAGCCGGATTGATCCGCAAGCCGGCGATACGGGCTTCGGGCTGACCTAATTCTTCTACGGTCGGATAACTATTACGTTCAATCAATAGCATCCAGTTGGCTTTGTCGTCGATGCTAACACCGGGTGTGGGGGAGGCTAATAACAGATCTCCGATGACTTTTGGAGGTTTTTGATACCCAAACGGATCCTGCGTAAAAGAAATCAGGTTAGCGGTAGAAAAAATAAGGATGAAAAAAAGTCGCTGAAGCGTTTTCATGGCAATGATGTTATGCCATGAAGATAAGAACAGAAAAGATTTCAGGAACGAGGCGCTCTGCTGAAAAAACCATGCATGATCTGCATGTGCGGGATGGCTAGAATGGATAAGCCAATGAAGAAAATAAACAGTCCGTTACTGTAATCAAAATAGTGATCGATCAGATAGTACAAGCCGATCATGATGATAAAGGCCAGTCCGGCGAACAAAGCTGTTTGTGGCGTGAAATATCGACGCATATACGTCAGGGTGCTGAATTGAGCTTCCTGACGTATGGCCTGTATAGATAAAACAGAGTGCCAGAGGCCGAAATAAAAAGCAAATCCGATCAGAAAGGGTAGATTGGCAACCAGATACTGAACCAGCACCAACACCATGATCCGGAAGAATAACATTTCGTCTTTCTTCGAAAAGATCAAGAGTAAAAGGAGTGAGCTGAAAAGAGTACTCCGATATATGGCATCAAAATGTTCGATCGACCATCCCAAAAAATCGTATTGTTGGATGAAGGATCCGATCTCGGGAATGTAGTTAATCAGTTCGGTGTGATGTCCGAGTAAGAGCAGTACGAAGGTGGAGGAGCCGTACAAGAAAATGGCCAATGATTTCCCCATCGAATGAAGTCTGAATTCTTGTAAGTCTGTTTCACCGAAATGCAGGGCGGAGAAGATAAGGAACAGCGTTAATGCCAGCGGCGGCCAGATCCAAAGCATCAAGAATAAAACCGACTGGCCCACATAAAAAAGAAGAAACCGATTAATCGAATAGGAGTTTGTTTGCTGACGCTCGGCATTGTGACGGGCCACAATGAAGTCGAGTGCCCCGTGAGGGATACCGAGTCCGACAATGGTCAATATGAAAAATCCCCATTGCCAGGGCTGAGAAATGGCGGTCTGTCCGCAAATCAAGGCAAGGGCCCAACCAAAGGCCAGTAAGTAGAGTTGGGATCGGAAGGGGAGACTCATAGAAATAGAAAAACCGGGGTACTTGATTTCCCCCGGTTTATTCTTGAACTAGATTAGGAGTTCGAACGGCTCAGGCTATAAATAACCAGACCGAATCCGATCTTGTTGATGGCGTCAGCGATGTTGTAGTAAACATCGATGTTGCCCAATGCGGAGAGAGACTCATACCACTGTCCGGCACCTGTACCAGCCAGGTATCCGAGTGGATAGATCGCCCAACCAACCAATACAAACCATCCGAGGACGGAATTTGCTTTGGCAACGGCAGGACCCGCAGCTGTAGCCAACTTCTTAACATCACCGGCCCAGATCAGGTACACGATGTAGAAGTAAGCAATAGCAGAGACGGTACCCCACAAGGTAGCATTGGTGTTATCGGCAGCAGCGCCTACTTCACCGAGGTAACCGGTAACCAGCATCACAACAGAGGCGAAGATCAATTTCCAGAGCAGATCGATTTTCGCACCGGCCTTTTTGGTGATGAGGTAAAACTCCACGCACATCAGAGGAACGGTTAACAACCA
>CANGZN010000121.1 GCA_947458625.1 Chitinophagaceae bacterium | reverse complement strand
GCTCCCTCTATTCCCCTTGGGGAACTGCTCCATTTGCTGATCGCGGCGAGGGAATGGCGGAGAAGGTGAGGAGATGAAGAGGGCTCGCGGGTTCGACAAAAATACCAGGAGGGTATTTTTGCACCACGCGAACGGAGTGAGTGTGGCCCGGAGGGCGGAGGCCCGGGAAGGGCCGGAGTGAATCCCTCCCTCTCCGCCATTTCAATTACTTACAGCGATCAGATCACGCCTACTTCGGCCTCAGAAAACGGCTTGCACACAAATTTGCACAGTTTGAGGAAGTGAAAGGATCCTAATGGAGATGCGTCTACAGTTAAACTACGCATCTATGCCCCGCGCTAAAGATGGAAGTAATGGATGAGCAGGCCGAGCAAGCTAGTTCTGTTTGATGTACTTGCGAACGGTCTTAGCGCGCTCGGGTTCATTCACTTCTACTTCGGGCGCGCGATGTTCTTCTGGGCGGAACGCTCAGGCTTGATCCGAATTCGACCATCAAGAGCAATCCCGGAGCGTGAGCGGAGGGGTTTTTCCAAAACGGTAGGGCAGGTTAGAGGAATGGGGGGCTTTGAATTTCATAAGCTAACCATTCGATTTGCGAAATTTAGAGTTACTTGACTAATTCACCTGACACAAATGTGTCAAAATGAATTCTTGTATTCTATGTTAAATAACTTCCATTCCTTTTCTTCCAGAAAAAATAAGTAGATAAGCACAGCATCAAACCCACCGGAGCCATAATGATATCTGGTATTACAAGATTTCCTGTTGCGATAAAGCCAAAAATGGCTCCGATAAAATCAAATGTGAATCCCGCGTAAGCCCATTCCTTGATCCATTTGTAAGGAGAAAACCATAAGGCAATAATTCCTGATATTTTTAAAATACCGAGCAGGTAAAGCAGGTAAACAGGCATCTGAATAAGCTCCATGGAATGAACTACGGTTTCATTTAAGGTTAATTCTCCTATGGCACTAAAAAGCATGAATGACGAGAAAATTGCTTTTATCGTGGTGTATCGTTTTTTGTTTTTCATAAAGTTTATTATTTAAGAATACCAATGTTTTTTAGGTGATCGGTTATGCCTTCTTTACAGGATTGTTCGTGACCCCCATTTGAAGTCGACACCCTAAAAGGAGTCGAAAAACGGAAAACAGCCCTTCAAATAGCCCCCTTGTCCGTACCCGAAACTACATCACCCACCATAAAAATCTCATGATCATATAGGAGAATCAAGAGGATAGGATCCCGATCTCGATTCTAGCTCGGAAACATGGTATTCATCCGATCACGATTTACCAGTGGAAGAGAAAAATGAGCCAAGATGATCAGGAACTAAGCCTAGAAAAGTTCAGGAAATCCTCCTTGAAAATGAGCGCCTTAAAAAAGAGAACAAGAACATTAAGGTTAAGGTTGCCGATCTGAGTATCGATACGGAGATCCTAAAAGACGCCCTCGATGTCGTGAAAAAAAGAGTCTATTTAGGCAAGCCGAATTGCAGCAGAAGTCAAAGAACTCAAAAAATACCAAGTAACCCGAATCACTAAGACTCTTGGGCACCATCGAACCACACTTTATAAAAAGGCTAAACCCACCATGAAGTTTTATCAGAAACCTCAGGACGATCTTGTCTTATCTGAAATCAAGTCGATCCTGAATCAACGACCAAGCTATGGCTACAAAAGAGTCACATCCCTCATCAACCGAAAAAGAAAGGAAAACAGACTAAAACCCTGGCTTTTTGAGTTCAATAACGACCCACGGGAGACCATTGACAAAACCGACCAGATCAGGCCGGCAGGTATAGAGCGGGCCCACGACACTGAATTGGTTCACCAGTAAGAAATCGTTCGCCTCCGGGTTGCCCCAGTCGATCACTCGCAGGCGCTCTGATTTTTGCCCCCCGTGCTCGTGGTCTGGCGTCTCGACCGCCTCGGACGTTCTCTCCAGCACCTCATCGAACTGATTAACGAGCTGAACGCACGCGGAATCGGATTCCAGAGCATCACTGAAAACATCGATACCTTGACCACCGGAGGTCGTCTTGTCCTTCACATTTTCGGGGCCCTGGCCCAATTTGAACGCGATCTCATCCGTGAGCGGACGCGGGCAGGGCTCGAAGCTGCAAGGGCTAGGGGTTTACCAATGTCGCTCAGATGCTTGGAGTGAGTCGTTCGGCGCTCTATCGACGGCTCGGTGAAGTATAATTGACTCCGTAAAGTCCGTACCCCAGAATAAAACCCATGAATCCCTCGAAGTCGATCTTGGCTGTGGTTTTGTTATTTGGAGTTCTAATCCAGGGGTGTGCCACCAGCTTGAACTGGTGGCATCACTTTATCGATTACAAAATGTCGCCTGAGACCTCTAGCATTAGCCGCGATAAGCAGGCAGTTACGATCGACTACAAGCCGATACCGGTTTTGGGTATTGGCCAGCTCCACTTAAAAAACAGTTCTAAGGATCAGGTTGTGATCAACCTTAAGTCATTAGGGGTGAACTGGAACGGCCAAAAGATAAACATTTACACTTCTAGCTCAGACCCTTAATTAACCATCGCCCAGACTACGTCCTCCTCCTCCAAGTCCGGTTACAGTAGCCAGTGGTCACGTATTACGCGGTCCATTCCGTTCAGCACTGGACCAGGTTTGATAAATGACGAGCTTTCCTCTGAATTGTCCAACTCAAGTTCCTATACCGAAACTAGGTCAAACCCAGAGTCCATCTATCTTTCCCCAGGTAAAGGATACGTGTTGGAGGTAAAAGATCCGGTAGAGGAGTATTTTTTAAGCAGGTTGCGAGATACGCGGTTGAAGCTCGATTCAGTCAGGTTCAAGTATTCCTGTCCAGCAAAGGTCAGTTTTTTTAATGGGAAGGATTGTCTACCAGAGGATTTGCATTCGATTGAACGTTGCAATCAGAGGTTTTTGTCAGCCTATCCGGGTTATAAGCAGTGCCTTACTGGTGTGGCTGATATCATCGAGGACTATCTTAAATTTGTGAGCAGAGTGAGCGATGGAATCTTTATGGAGTTTGAGGTCCAATCAAGTGATCCAGCTGGAAAAAAGTGGTACCTTTCGCAGACTGGATATCGTGTGTCAAATGCGTTGTACATCCTTCAGGAGCAGCACCATAAAGATCCAGTTCAGACCGCCGTCAAGGTGATTCCGAGTCATCGCGGGATGGGGCTAAATGAGTTTGAGCTGGAGATATTTAAAATTGCCCAACGTAAGCTCACTCCACCATAGAGGACAGGGAAGTTTCGGTAGCGAGTTCAATCGACCTGTTTGATCCTGACGTACTTTCCAGCAAATCCGCCATAGACATCCCCCGTTTGTTTTGCCATGACAGCCAAGTCATTGCAGGGGATTTTATATTGATCGTCCCACTGATTTGCATAGGCATAGCAGCCTTTGTTCTCGCTCAAGGATTTATTGGAGTCGTATCCGACGATATCAACAATGGTGATCCAATGAAGAGTTTTACTCCCATCTAGCTTTACCAAGGTCATGACTGGAGAACGCTTTATTTTGGTGCCATCGGAACGGGTGCGTGTAAAATTCGAATTGCTTCTCAATCCATTCCAAATCGAATTCAGGTATTCTTTGCCGCTATCAGCGGTGTCGTAGTAATCCCATTCCTTACCCTTACAGTTGGATTCGGGGGACAACTCATTCAATACCGATGTCAACGCAGAGGGGCGGGTGCCCGGCGTGATATCAGTCGCCAGGACGTGGATTTCTTGGTTGGGGTGCCATTTCTTCCCGCAGGTCATGTTCAGGACATTCGAGGTTGCGGTTTCGCCACAAAATCCGTTCCACTCGAAAAGCCCGGTGGAGTCAGGCTGCTCGAAAGTTGTCGATCCGTCCTTACAGACTCCGTAGTTCGAGGTGGTTTGCCATCCGAAATATGACGTCGTTGTGTACTTTCTGACGTCCGAACAATCATCATGATGGTACATTTTCATTCCGAGCTTGGCCTTTGCAATTAGGTCGCTCTGCAATGGCTTCATGATCTCGCGGGTCTGTCGGGTCATGAATGAGGCTTCTGGCTCACAGATTCCTCCTGCTGCCTGACTGATTCCGGGCAAACAAAAAAGCAGGATGGTGATTAGATGCCTCATCATCAGCGGATCGGGAGATATCTGCGTTTTATTTAGGCCCAAGCGTTAAACCGATGGGTGAGTGGGGTCAGTACAACCGTCTGATGGCAACTTCTCCCAACATCAGCGTCCAAACCCCAGTACGCACCCAGTTGGTCCGGATCAATCGTTCGATCGATGCCGGGTCCTTGCCTTTTCCCAGCCGGTTGTGTTCCGGGATGGACATGAAGGCTGTAGCGGCAAATGCCGTCAAGATGCCGACCAGCTGAATGAACCATTCGGGTCGGGTTCCAACTTGGAGCAGAATCCCTCCGCACAGGAGCAGTTCTCCGAACATGGGCCAAACGAGGTACGTGATCCGCTGGCAGTGCCAGGCATGAAATTCAGTAAAAAGGTCTTCTCTAACCGATCGGAAGTGAGGATACAGCTTTATCTGTACCACCCAGATGACAGCGGTCATCCAAATCACGCAGGCATCATGCAGGTCGATCCAGACTGAAGTCAT
>CANGZN010000120.1 GCA_947458625.1 Chitinophagaceae bacterium | reverse complement strand
TGCAAAAGAGTCGATCTCCTGACGAAGTTGTGCGAGTTGTTGACGCAAGGCTTCCATGCGGACAAAGATAATGTTATCTTCGTCGGCATGGGAGATCGTTTCCGTATTGCCGATTTTTTATCGCCGATATCAAAGGCGTTCTTGAGTGGCGATCAGGGCTATGTAGACGGACAGATCGGTCACGTCATCGAAACATACGAGTCGGAGTTTCCGGATATGGACCTTGCCTCTGTTGTATTAGTGGGCTGTGGAGAGATGAGAGGCACCGATCTAGCGCGCACCGCTACGGATGCACCCGATATCATCCGTAAACATTTCTATCGATTATTTTATTGGCATACTGATATCGAACTCGCAGATGTCGGGAACATACGCATCGGGCATAGCCTCAATGACACCTATGCAGCCCTGAGCACCGTTGTGAAAGAGTTGATACAGGCGGGAAAAACTGTTATCATCCTGGGTGGCTCACAGGATCTCACGCTGGCACAATACCGCGCCTATGGTATGGCAGGCAAGATCATTGAAGCTACCGGTATCGATGCGCGCATCGATCTGTATACCGATTCAGTGAATCCGGCAGAGCATTTTCTGATGGAGATGCTGACCGGTACACCCAATTTTATCCGCCATTATAATCACATCGGCTTTCAGAGTTATTATGTGCATCCGGGTATGCTGGAGACCCTCGATAAACTGCGTTTCGATTGTTATCGGGTGGGCAGTGTGAAGGAGAGTATTGATGAGATGGAGCCCGTGATCCGTAACAGTCACTTGATCAGTTTTGATATACAGTCGTTGGCGCAGGCTTTTTCGCCGGCGAGCACGCTCAGTCCGAATGGATTCAACGGCGAAGAGGCTTGTGTATTGATGCGGTATGCCGGACTGAGTCCGACGGTAAACACCATCGGCTTATATGGCTACGATACAGCCGCTGACAGAAATGGTGCCAGTGCCGAACAATTGGCTCACATGATCTGGTATGTGCTTGATGGTAGAAGTCGTGGACGAAGAGAAGCGCATCTGGATGAGCGGGATGCCTTCAATGAGTATATCATGGCGTTCGCTGAAGTGCAGACCATCTTCCTGCAGAGCAAGAAAACCGGTCGCTGGTGGATGCAATTGCCCGATAAGCAATTCATTGCCTGCAGTTACAAAGATTATCTGCTGGCCAGCAGTAATGAGATCCCCGAACGCTGGCTTCGTGCGCAGGAGCGGGGTTAAATCACACAATACAATTTTATGAGGATCGCTCGTTCGTTCTCGCTGATCACACTTTGTTGTCTGTTCATTCATCAGCTGCAGGGACAAACCCTTGAGGCCTATGCACAACAATATCTGTTGCAGGCGCCCGGTATCCGAAATGCGCATGTCGGCATCAGTCTCTTCGATCCGGACAGTAATAAATTCATTTACCAATATCAGTCCGATCATTTTTTCACGCCTGCCAGCAATACTAAGATCCCGACCTGTTATCTGGCCATGAAATACCTGGGTGATAGTCTGCTGAGTTTTCGGGTGCGCGAGAGTGGTGATTCCTTATTCATCGCTCCTGCCGGTGATCCGACATTTTTAAATCCGCAATTCACGGATCAGCGTTTTTTTCAGTACCTGCAATCGACGGATAAAAAGATCTGGGTTCAGTACAATGCCGACGATGCGTTTACGCCCTGGGGTAGTGGGTGGACCTGGGACGGATTCCAGGATTATTATTCTACGGAAAGAGCCGCCATGCCGGTATTCGGCAACTTGGTTCATTTCAAAAGAGGGTTGGGGAATGCCCTGGAGGTTCATCCCAAATTAGCCGCCAGGCCACCGTATTTTTCTGAACCAATGATCCAATTACTGGGTAAAGGGGATCGGGTGGAGATCGATCGTCAATTCGATAAGAACGTTTTTTATTTCAAGAAAAAAGAGAGTGCGTTCGTTTCGCAGCAAGTTCCATTCAAGACCGACAATGGGCTCACTAATTTTCTTTTTCTGCGCGATACGCTGAATCGAAATGACAATAATTTCTTCTGGGGTGTTCAGCGGAATTTCAGCGGGTATCGACCGGTTTACTCTATGCCAACGGACTCCATGTTGCGCGTGTTGATGTACGACAGTGATAATCACTTGGCTGACCAGACGCTGTTAATGGTGAGTCAGAAGCGTTTGGGAAAAATGGATGACCTCGAGTTGATCGATAAGGTAAAGGCTGATGATTTTTCCAAGATGCCGCACGATCCGCGATGGACGGACGGATCGGGTTTGAGTCGATATAATCTGTTCAGTCCCGATGATTTTATTTTCATCCTCGACCGGATGAAAAAGGAATTCGGAATGGACCGTATCGCCCGTATTTTCCCGACGGGTGGTGTGGGCACCTTGAAGAGTTATTATAACGATCTCCCGAATAAGATCTATGCCAAGACGGGTACATTGTCGGGCGTGGTTACCCTGAGTGGCTTTATTCAAACCCGTTCCGGAAAATGGCTGGTGTTTTCTGTGTTGGTGAATAATCACCGCACCTCTGCCACTGTCGTTCGAAAAGGCGTGGAGCAGTTTTTATTGAAGTTGCGGGGGGATTATTGAAATCCGAATAGTTTATTCAACTGATCGGCTCTGAATTCAAGATAGGTCGGATGGCCATCGGGACTCATATTTCCTTGTTGACATTGAAGCAAGTCGGAAACGAGTTCACGCATTTCTCGTTCGGTGAGTTTTTGTCCACCCCGAATAGCTTGTTGTTTTGCCAACGCACGAACCAGTGATTCTTTCCGTGGCAGTTTCAACTCCTGTGCCAAGTGTTTGTACTGTTCCAGCAATTGGTCGATGACCTGTTGCTCCGCTCCGCTTTCCATGTCTGCGGGTGTTCCCTGCACGACGTAGGTAGTCTTTCCAAACGGCTCGATCAGGTATCCAAGGGCAACAAGTTCCGGAAGTAATTCTTCGAAAAGTGCCGAGTCGGCACCACTCAGTTCGATCGTAGCCGGAAACATACTACGTTGTGATGCGATCGGTTGTTGTGTATCGGCTTCCAGGAGTTTTTCAAATCGGATACGCTCATGCGCCCGTTGTTGATGGATCAATCGGTATCCGTTGCTCAGTGGGTAGATAATGTAGGTATTCAGCACTTGTGTGAATTCGATCTCATTTAGATCGACATGACTATTGATCAGTGCAGGTTGTTGTTCGACGGGCGTGGGTACTTCCCGAATGGGCAATCCGGCCCAGGGTCTGGAGCCGGAAGATCGTTCAATGAGGTGTGCCTGGTTTTTTTGCGTGAATCCGCTGAACAGGCTGCTGCCGGCTGTGGCTTGTCGTCTTTCTTCTGTGAACGGTTGTTGTATCGACGACAGCGATTGTATGCTGGAATCAAGATCGAAGTCGAGTGTAGGGGTGATGCTGAACTGAGCTAGGGCGTGTCGGATGGCAGCCTGCACAAAGGCATAAACGATTTTTTCGTCCTCGAATTTGATCTCTTGTTTAGTAGGATGCACATTCACATCTATCTGTGCCGGATCGAGGTCGATGAACAGCACATAGGAGGGGAATTGATCGGAACCGATTAATTCCTGATAAGCGCTCATGACCGCATGATGCAGGTAGGCGCTCTTGATGAATCGGTTGTTGACGAAGAAGTATTGATCGCCACGGGTTTTTTTAGCGGTCTCCGGTTTACCTACAAATCCCCGGATGTTGAGATAGTCGGTCTGCTCATCTACACTTACCAGTTTCGACTGATACGGATTACCCAGCAGCTGTACGATCCGCTGTTTGAGGGAGCCGGGTTCAAGTTGATAGAGTTGTTGGTTATTGGCCGTCAGCATGAATCGGATCTCCGGGAAGGCCAATGCCACGCGGTTGAATTCTTCCAGGATGTGCCGCATCTCAGCAGCGTTGCTTTTCAGAAAATTCCGTCGAGCCGGTACATTGAAGAAAAGATTCTTCATGGCGATGCTGGTGCCGACCGGTGTGGCGACAGGCATTTCGGATTCGATCCGACTGTTCGATACTTCGAGTTGGGTGCCGACTTCGGAGTCGTTTGTTCTTGTCTTGAGCTCTACCTGGGCAACCGCGGCGATGGAGGCGAGTGCTTCACCGCGAAATCCCATGGTACGGATCTGAAACAGATCATCGATCTGTTTGATCTTGGAAGTGGCATGTCGCTCGAAGCAACGCCGGGCATCTTCCGTACTCATCCCTTTACCGTTGTCGATGACCTGCACCAGCGCCTTCCCGGCATCATTGAGGATGAGGTGGATCTCTGTGGCGTCGGCATCGACTGCGTTTTCCAACAGTTCCTTTACGGCACTGGCCGGACGCTGGATCACTTCGCCGGCGGCGATCTGATTGGCGATGTGGTCTGGCAGGACGTGAATGGTGTGGGACAACGAGCAGGTTTTAGCGGTCAAAAATAACTTATTTACGGCTGCTTTTCGATTCAGTGTTCTATGCAAATCCGGTAATTTTATTGCATGTCGTATCGTATTTGCTTGTCGTTCTTTATCGGAGTCGTTCTGTCGGCTTCCAGTATCTCAGTATTGAATGCCCAAACGACTTATCAGAGTCGGCTTTCGCGGGAGCAATGGGTGGATTCTGTATTCAACAGTTTATCGCCCGATCAGCGGATCGCTCAACTGATGGTGATCCG
>CANGZN010000119.1 GCA_947458625.1 Chitinophagaceae bacterium | reverse complement strand
TTATTCCAGCCGGTGGAGGCTCTTGGTAAACGCAACCAAACTTCCATTCGATACTGATCCCGCACCCGTGCGATCAGCGGTTCTGCAGGCCCCATGAGATAGGGTCGCCAGCTAGGCCCCATGGCCTGCATCCAGGCTTGTGCGGCTTGATCGGTAGTGGAAGCATGCTTATGTCGGAAAAGGATTCGGATCATTCTGAAATGAGGCGGATAGCCAAAATCGGCCCGCTTCTTTAATTCAGATGTATAGAAGCTGATGTAATCGTGCCGCTCTACCCATTGCAAAACCGGATGGGTCGGATCGGATGTTTGTACGATCACTACTCCACCTGCCTCTTTACGACCGGCTCGGCCGCTCACCTGTTCCATCAACTGAAAGGCTCGTTCATTGGCTCTGAAATCAGCAAAGTGCAATAAACCATCCGCATCGAGTATGCCAACCAGATCCACCCGCTCAAAATCCAGGCCCTTCACAACCATCTGGGTGCCGATTAATATGTCGATCGATCCGTCTTCGAATTGACGGATGAGTTTATCGTGCGCTTCTTTACCCCTGACAGTATCGATATCCATGCGAGCCACACGGGATCCCGGAAATTGTTCCCGGATCTGCTCTTCGATGCGTTCTGTACCGAAACTACGTTGACCGAACCGAGGATTTCCACAAGAATGACAGCGGGGCACGGGCGGGTATTGAGTTCCGCAGTAGTGACATCGGAGCTGATGATTTTTTTTGTGGTAGGTCAACGATACATCACAATGTTCACACCGGGGAATCCATCCACAAACCGTACAGATCTGATAAGGAGAATAGCCTCTTCTGTTTTGAAAAAGTATGATCTGCCTTTTACGCGAGAGTACTTCTTTGATTTTTTTGATCAACAAGGGAGTAAGTGAAATGCGTGTTTTATCCTCCTTCAGTACAGCCCGCGTGTCGATAAAGCGCAATGTGGGCAATTCACCGGTACCAAATCGTTCTGTCAGTTCAGCATAACCATATTTACCCGTGTTTGCCAGGTAAAAAGACTCCAGGGAAGGTGTTGCACTGCCCAGCAACACGTTGGCGCCATGCTGCTTGGCCAAATAGATCGCCGCGTCGCGGGCATGATAACGGGGCGCCGGATCCTGTTGCTTATATGAAGCATCGTGTTCTTCGTCGCAGATGATCAGTCCGAGTGATTGAAAGGGCAAAAACAACGCAGAGCGGGCGCCTAAAAGTACCCGGATCTTACCGGCTAACACTTCTTTCCAGATCTCCACCCTTTCGTTTCCGGAGAAGCGGGAATGATAGACCCCGACGGCGCCCCCGAAATGTTTCTGTAAACGTCGAATGATCTGACTCGTCAGCGCGATCTCCGGCAGTAAGTAAAGAACCTGATGATTTTTTTGGATCGCGTCTGCGATCAATTGGATATACAGGTGGGTCTTTCCACTACCAGTCACGCCACTGATCAAACAAACTTCTTTTTCTTGCCATTGATGACGGATCGACTCGAGGGCCTGCTCTTGCTGCGCACTCAACGAAAAATCAACTTTACAGAATGAGTCCATTCGTGCGATCCGATCGATTTTCTTTTTTACCGATGTCAATATCCCTTTCTCGATCAGTGCATTCAATATGGATGCGGTGAAACCGGTTCTTTTGAGATATAAGGATCTTGTAATCGGCTCAGCACTTATTCGTAAATCTAAAAATGCAAGTAACCCTTCCAGTTGCTTGGGGGCTCTCCACTTTTCATTGAGCAAGGCGGCCAATACCTCCTCCGAATGATAACGTGGATCCAGATCGATGAAGGTTTCCTGTTTACTGGTGTATTTCTCTTGGAGTGAATCGACTAGCTCCGCGACGCCCAGATCCGCCAACCGTTCGATGGCTCCGTAAACATTGCGTTGCTGAATGATCTGTTGAACCTCAGACAAGCGAAGCTGTTTTTTGATCTCCAGCGCTTCCGCCAGTAGAAACGATGCATCATCCAGTGTAGAGAGGTCAGCATCATGCTCTTCCAGATACCGAAGCCAGGTTTCGCTAGATAACTTAAAATGGGTAGGTACTGCGGCAGCCATCACCTCTCCTTCTGTGCACAGATAATACTGCGCCACCCATGACCAAAAGTTCAATTGTTGTGCGGTGACGATCGGTTCGGAGTCCAACACCTGCAAAATGGACTTTGGCTGAAACCCGGTAGGTGCCTCTTGGTGCAGACGCTTCACGATTCCTGCATAGCGCCGGCGGGTGCCCAGATTCACTTCTACCCGCTTACCAATGGCAACCTGATCTCTCAAGTCAGCCGGAACCGACCAGGTATAGTTTTGCGGAACCGCAATCGGCAGGATCACCTCTGCGTACAAGGGATCATGATCGTTCGTTGAAGAAAACAGGTCTTGTTTAGCTGCGGGCGACATGGAGAGCAAATCTAATCATCGTCCGCTACCTATGGAACTAAGGCCGAACCCATGGAACCTTTCGGCCCAATAATTCTTTTTCCATCTGCGCATAAACTTGATTTTTCAAGGACTCCAGGTCGTCAAGTGTTAACCCCTCCACCGAAATTTCCTCTAAATAAAAAGCCCGGCTTTCTCCCGGATTGACGGAAAAAATAGAATCATAGTGCATGCGGTCGTACGCATCCAAAAACAGCAGCGGTTTGATGGGCGTCTGTGTTTCGATCGCCAACCGAAAGGCGCCATTATAGAATTCGGATAGGGCTGTTGTTCCCATGTTGAACGTGCCCTCCGGGTAGATCAGAACAGAGATGCCTTTGCCTAGAAACTGACGCAGGGCTTCTACACTTTTAGCGCGACTTTCCGGGTCTTTTCGGTGCACACAGATCACGACCAATTGATAGACATACCCGAATATCGGGTAGCGACCGTATTCAGCTGCACCCAAAGCTCGAAAAGGCTGGCGCACACTGGTGATGATCAACGCGGCGTCGATATAGGAAATGTGATTGCCAACAAAAATGTAGGATCGATTGGGGTCTGGACGGTTTGATGGATCGACCCCGTGCCGAACGCCCGTAAGAAAAAGCCAGCAATCGCCCCAGAACCGGCAAAGGGCCATGATGGCGTTGCCCCCCTTGACCTTGCCCCCGAGTGCTGCGATCACAAACAGCGGGAACAATAAAAACAAAAGGCCTAAGAAAACCACAAAGGCATAAAGGGAAAAGAAAAAACGAAAAATAGTCCGTGCAGATTTCACCCGGCAAAATTGAGGTATAAAAACCAGAGTTTTGTTTTCGTGTAAACAAATGTTATTCGCTGTGCTGTCCTCAGTATTTTTGCGGGATGCTTGAAACTCCTACCAAGTCGGTCGCTTTCCATACGCTGGGATGCAAGCTGAATTTTTCGGAGACGTCCACCTTATCCCGCATGCTGGAATCGGAGGGATTTGAAAAGAAGGAATTCGATGAGCAGGCGGATGTGTATGTGATCAATACCTGTTCAGTCACCGAGAATGCCGACAAGGAATGCCGTCAGCTGGTTCGTCGGATTCAGCGACGGGCCCCGGAAAGTCTGGTGGTGATCACGGGGTGCTATGCTCAATTAAAACCAAAAGATATTGCGGAGATACCCGGCGTAGATCTGGTCCTGGGGGCCGCTGAAAAATTCAATCTTGCTACACATCTCCGGGAGTTAAGCAAGGGTGACTCGGCCAGAATATCAAGTTGCGACATTGAGGAGGTGGATCGTTTCCATGCTTCCTGGTCGATGAACGACCGGACTCGTACTTTTTTGAAGGTTCAAGACGGATGTGATTATAGCTGTTCATTCTGTACCATTCCGATGGCACGTGGGAAAAGCAGAAGTGATACCATTCGAAATGTGGTGGCCAATGCCACTGAACTAGGTCGGGCGGGTGTGAGAGAGATCGTGCTTACCGGAGTGAATCTGGGGGATTTCGGTATTTCTGAAGTTGATCCGGAAGGCAAGTCGCTTCGAAAAGAAACATTTTACGAGTTGGTTCAGGCGCTGGATGAGACCCCAGGGGTAGAGCGTTTTCGGATCTCTTCCATCGAGCCGAATCTGCTGACCAATGAGATCATAGACTGGGTTGCCAAAAGCAAGCATTTTATGCCGCATTTCCACGTCCCCCTGCAAAGTGGCAGCGATCGGGTGCTGGGATTGATGCGTAGGCGGTACCGACGTGACTTGTACGCAGAGAGAGTCACTCGCATTAAAGAACGCATGCCACATGCCTGTATCGGTGTGGATGTGATCGTGGGGTCCCCCGGTGAAACGGAGGCTGATTTTCGGGATACGATCGATTTTCTGACCGAGTTGGACATCTCCTATTTGCATGTGTTCACCTACAGCGAGCGGGCACATACACATGCACTCACGATCAAACCAGTGGTGCCGGTACCGGTTCGGCAAGAACGGAATAAAATTTTACGACAACTCTCTTACCAGAAGATGCAGCATTTCTCCAGGGGATTTGAGGGAACGATCCGACCCGTTCTATTTGAGAAGGCAGAAAAAGGGGAAATGATGGAGGGCTATACAGACAACTACATTCGCGTTACGACCCCCTACCGGGCTGAATGGGTGAATCAGCTCGTAGATTGGAATCTTTAAACCTTAAACAAAAACGGCACTTTCGTGCCGTTTTCAAGTGGAACGTACTGGACTCGAACCAGTGACCCTCACGTTGTCGACGTGATGCTCTAAACCAACTGAGCTAACGTTCCAG
>CANGZN010000118.1 GCA_947458625.1 Chitinophagaceae bacterium | reverse complement strand
CCGGTTTATTGTATCTACGTAGCGATCGGACAAAAAGCATCCACCATCGCCGGTGTGATGAAGACCCTGCAAGACAATGGCGCGATGGATTACACCATCATCGTAGCTGCTTCTGCATCCGACCCCGCTCCGTTGCAGTTCTATGCACCCTTCGCCGGTGCTGCGATCGGTGAATTCTTCCGTGATACCGGTCGTCCTGCATTGATCATCTATGATGACCTCTCTAAACAAGCCGTGGCTTACCGTGAGGTATCGCTGTTGCTTCGTCGTCCGCCCGGTCGTGAGGCCTACCCTGGTGACGTATTCTACCTGCACAGCCGTTTGCTCGAGCGTGCAGCGAAAGTCATCAACGACGACAAGGTTGTGAAGGACATGAACGACGTACCGGATAGCATCCGTCACCTGCTCAAAGGGGGTGGATCACTCACAGCCCTGCCCATCATCGAAACACAGGCAGGTGACGTATCGGCGTATATCCCGACGAACGTGATCTCGATCACAGACGGACAGATCTTCTTGGAGACGAACCTCTTCCTCTCTGGTATCCGTCCCGCGATCAACGTAGGTATCTCCGTGAGTCGTGTGGGTGGTAACGCACAGATCAAGTCCATGAAAAAAGTAGCCGGTACCCTGAAGCTCGACCAGGCCTTGTATCGTGAGCTGGAAGCCTTCTCTAAATTCGGAGGTGACCTCGATGCTGCAACCAAGAATGTGATCGATAAAGGTGCCCGTAACGTGGAGGTATTGAAACAAGCGCAATTCACGCCGTTTGCCGTAGAAAAGCAGGTGGCGATCATCTACCTCGGAACCAATGGACTGTTGAAAGATGTAGCAGTTCGTCGCGTGAAGGAGTTTGAAGAACATTTCCTGACGGAGATGGAAAATAAACTGCCTGAGGTGATGGCTGAATTCAAAAAAGGAAATCTGCCGGAGGATGGTATCAAGAAGATGGTCGAACTGGCCAAGGGTTTGATGCCACAGTACAAATGATCCCTCTACTGAATGACTCATACGAGGCCGCCTTTGGTGGCCTCTTTTTTTGACAGTTACGCAAAGAACATTTCAGGGCGCTGATTCGTTATCACTACATGGAACCTCTGGTCCGCGTATCCCATCTCTCCAAACGATTCGGCTCATTCGAAGCCGTACGCGATATTTCCTTTGAAGTGAATCGAGGACAGGTCTACGGTTTTCTCGGTCAGAACGGTGCGGGTAAATCTACCACCTTGCGCATGATCATGACCTTGATTCGCCCCACAGCGGGTTCCATTGAAGTATTCGGACTCAACCTGGAGCAACACCGTAAAGAGATACTCCGTCAGGTCGGTGCCGTGATCGAAAAACCGGATCATTACGGTTACCTATCGGCCTATGAAAACTTGCGGATGGCGGCCGTCCTCTGTGGGATTCATCCTTCTCGCGAGAAGTTGATGCAACAATTGGATTTCGTGGGACTGGCCGATCGGGCTAAAAGTCCGGTCAAAACTTTCTCCCAGGGCATGAAACAACGACTCGGCATCGCTACTGCATTGGTACACGATCCGGCACTTATCATTTTGGATGAACCGACGAACGGACTCGACCCGCAAGGCATTGCCGATATCCGTGACCTGATCCGTCGCCTCAGCCGTGATCATCAAAAAACATTGATCGTTTCCTCACATCTCTTATCTGAAATCGAACTCATCGCGGATTCGCTGCTCATCCTTCACAAAGGAGAGAAACGCATCGAGGGAAAAATGAATGAACTCCTGAACCCTGCCGAAACGATTGTTGAATTGGAATTGGGTAACAAAGCCGCTGCATCGATCCTGTTACAACAAACCGAGTGGATCGGTTCGGTGGACTGGCGAAGTGATCTGCAATGCTGCGTACGCATGCCCAAGAATCGCATTCCGGAGCTGGTTCGTCTTTTATCCGAGGCGGATATTTCCGTACACGCAGTAGCCAGCAAGCACTCGCTGGAATATTATTTTTTACAACTCACCCAAACCGAAACGCATGTTGGCCCTGCTGTGGATTGAACTCAATAAGATCTTCCGGAGGCCCCGAACCTATATTGCTTTCGGTGCCATGGCCGCCATTGTTTGGCTGATCCAATTGGCACTTTATTTCGATGGACAAGCCTATGTCGATCTGCTGCTCAGCAATCTGTCCGGCTCTTTTGAATTTTCAGATCTTTTCAAGACGCAGTTGCTGAACGGATATCTGATCTGCTTTGTCATTCTGAACACCTTACTCATTCAAATGCCGCTGTTGGTGGCTCTCGTGGCCGGTGATTCCATTGCCGGCGAAGCGAGTCAGGGTACACTTCGTTTTCAACTCACACGACCGATCTCGCGCGCGCAACTGATTTTTGTGAAGTTTGCGGCCTCCGTTGTTTATGTGCTTTGTCTGTTGTTGTGGTTGGCCCTGCTGGCGCTGTTGGGTAGTGTGTTATTATTCGGTGTGAATGATCTGGTTGTACTTCGTTCTACCGGCATCGAGCAGATGCAGATGGATGATGTGTTCTGGCGATACCTGGCCGCCTTCGGATTTGCAGCGATCGCACTGACTACGGTAGCGGCCCTTTCACTTCTGTTGAGTGTGCTCTCTGAAAATCCGATCGGTCCCATCATCGCTACGATGAGCGTTGTATTGGTTTTTACGATTCTATCCGAAATGAATATTCCGATATACGATACGACGGTCAAACCCTGGCTGTTCACCACACACATGGTGGCCTGGAAAGGATTTTTCTACGTGCAAGCAGATGCAGAAGGGGCTACGGTCCGAGGCAGTGTAGAGAATCTTCCAGCCGTGCTGAGAAGCGCCGGTATTTTATTGGGATACATTGCTTTGTTCTTGTGGACATCTATCTACCTCTTCAGACGAAAAGACATCCTTACCTGACATGAAAAAGTTTCTATTGGCTTTCACCTTGTTGATGGGTGTTGTAGCACAGGCACAAAATCCTGAGGAGCTTGTGCGCTCCATTAAATCCAAACTTGACCGGGTCAGTAATTACTCGGCTACCGGTAAGATGAAGACGAACGTGATCTTCCTGAAAGCGCCCATTGCCAAGGTACAGGTGTATTTCCGAAAACCGGATCAGCTTCGCATTCTGAATGAAAAGGGGATCTCTTTCATCCCGAAGGGATCCATGAATATGGATCTGAGTCAACTTTTCATCGATCCGGCCGGATTCGATCTGTTGGATCTGGGGAATGATAAAAAGACCGGATGGCGCATCATCAAGTTATTGCCGCGTGATCCTGTATCGGATGTGGTGTTGTCGACCATTTATGTGGATGCGGCAGCTGGACTCATTCGTCGTTCGAGCACCACCACGCGTGAGAACGGAACTTTTGAATTGGAAATGAGTTACGGCACGTATGCAGAATACGGCCTTGCTGATAAAGTGATCTTCTCTTTCAACAGTCAGGAATACAAATTACCTAAGGGTATTACGTTCGATTATGACGATGGCTCTGGCAAGAAATCGACTTCCACCGGTAAGCCGACCAAAGGCCGTGTGGAGATCTATTATTCCAACTATCAGATCAATAAAGGCGTTCCGGATTCCGTTTTTCGCTGATCAATCTTCGAACGCTTCATCCTTGGCGTAACGCATCATCGCTCCACTCATTCTCCGCATTGGATTGTTTCTTGCATCCGCATAGCCGGCTCGCTGGTTGATGATGTCGATACAAGTGAACAAGGAAGTCAAAAAGGAGGTGTGATCGGCTTGGTTTTTTCCGGCGATATCGAATGCCGTTCCATGATCGGGTGAGGTGCGAATGGCAGGCAGTCCGGCTGTATAGTTCACGCCTTCTCCGCCAGCAATGGTTTTGAAGGGGATCAATCCCTGATCGTGATACATGGCCAGTATGCAGTCGAAAGCATCGAATCGTCCGCGAGCAAAAAATCCGTCGGCCGGGTAGGGGCCAACCACCAGTATGTTCTGGTTTTTTGCTTCTTTGATGGCAGGTTTGATGATGGTTTCTTCTTCATTGCCGATTAATCCTTCGTCGCCACTGTGCGGATTAAGTCCGAGTACGGCAATGCGTGGTTTATCGATCCCGAAGTCTGTTTGCAGGCTCTTGTGGATCAGTTGAATTTTCTTGAGAAGTTTTTCTTTTGTGATGTGTTGGGCAACTTCTTTTACCGGGATGTGCTCGGTGAGTAGTGCCACCCGAAGTTGGTCGGAGCACATCATCATCACGACATCGGAAGCCTGAAAAAACTGTTTCAGGTAGGGGGTGTGGCCGGTGTGAGGGAATTCGGCCGATTGTACATTCTTCTTGTGAATAGGCGCCGTGATGAGTCCGTCGATCTGCTTTTGCTGTAAGGCGGCTACGGCCGATTGCAGGGAGATGACGGCATATTTTCCGCCGATTTCATTCAGTTCGCCGGGGGTGATGTTCACATCCTCTTCCCAGCAGGTGAAGACATTCAGCTGTTTGGGATTGAGGCGGTCGTACTCGCGAACGGTTTGATAATTCAGGTTGGCGTCGGGGATGGTTTTGCGGTAGAAGTTGACGGCCTTGCCCGAAGCATACAGAACAGGTGTGCAATGATCGAACAGGCGTGCGTCTTGAAAGGTTTTGATGACCAGTTCAAGTCCGATGCCATTGAGGTCACCGCAACTGATACCGATCACAGGTTTATGGGGAGTCATGTGGGTCGATTGAGGCCCTAAAATTAACCAAATCCGCCGGGGCGAATCGGGTTATTTTTGCAAGGTGTACACGCTGAAGAAATCACTCGGACAACATTTTCTGCAGGACGAGAACATTTGTCGCAAGATCGTTTCTGTTTTGCAGGAGCGTCCGGTGACGCAATTGCTGGAAGTGGGTCCGGGTGGCGGGGCACTGACCAAACACCTG
>CANGZN010000117.1 GCA_947458625.1 Chitinophagaceae bacterium | reverse complement strand
TTCGGCGGTAAAAAAATTCCTGAACTGATGCGCGGACTGGGTCGTGGTGTGCGTGAATTCAATGATGCGAAGACCAACGTGAAAAAAGAGATCGAAGAAAGCGCGAACGACGCAACGAAGCCCTGATCCTCTTCCCTATTCGCCGAACACTTTCCGAATGCCGGTTGACTTCCACAGGCATTCCTCCCATTCTTTTTTCGGGTCACTGTAAATCGTGATGCCCGATCCTACGTGGTAGGAAAGATACCCACTATCAGATTCGTATTGCAAACTTCTGATCACCACATTTAGATCGAAATCGCCGTTCGGTTCTATGAATCCGACAGAGCCAGAATACAGGCCCCTGGCACTGCATTCATATTGATCCGTCAACTCCATCACCCGAACCTTGGGTGCTCCTGTCATGGACCCCATCGGAAAGCAGGCTTTGATGATGTCAGTGAATCGCACCTCAGGTCGCAACCGGGCCCGAACGGTCGAGACTAACTGATGCACCTGAGGAAAACTATGTAATTGACATAATACAGGCACTTCAACCGTGCTCTTTGCCGCCACCCGGGATAGGTCGTTTCGAACCAGATCGACGACCATTATATTCTCTGAGCGATCCTTTTCACTTTGCACCAGATCCTCCCCCAACTTTTTATCCTGTATGGGATCGGCATTGCGAGGAGCCGTACCTTTCATTGGTCGTGATTCGACCTGTTCGCCGGTCTTTTTCAAAAACCGTTCGGGACTGGCTCCAATCAGCCATCTGCTTCCATGACGGTATAAACAGGAAAAAGGAGCCTGAACAATGCGACTGAGTGCCTGATAAACAGATACCGGCTCCATGCGAACATTCTCCGCAAAAAACTCCTGGCAATAATTTAATTCGTAACAGTCACCACGACGGATATGCCGTTGCACTTTTGATAACTGTTCCAAATACTCCTCAACAGTACAGACTGCTTGAAAACTGACCGAAGAAATCGGAAGTGACCCGGTCAGGTCTTGAATCTGTAGCAGATCATTCCAGAGTGCTTCCGGGTCGGGCGACTGTAGCTGAAGTTTCTGATCCGGCAAAAATCGAATGAGATGAAGTGGTTCGAATACGAACAGATCTGGAAATCCAATCCGATCGATATGCCGGGAGGAAAGTTTTTCAATTCGATCCTTTAGTCCGTAACCGATCTGTACCAAATAGCCGATAGACGTAGGGGATAAAAAATCGTCCAGCTCAGCAAAGGAACGAGCCGAGTTCAATTCGAAAGAACGCGAGGCCCCAACGGCGATCAGGTTTGGGAAAGCATAATCCGGATCAGCACCGGCAGATCCATCCAGCACGCAAAAGTGCTCGTGAGCCGAAGCCCAATGAAGGAGTCCTGGTAGACCCGAGGGCAATTCATTCAGGTCTTTTTCCAGCAATTGCATGGATGTGGTAACGTGATCGGTGGCGATCAATAATCGTCGCCGGATGAATTTTCATCAAACCCCTCTTCATCAAAGAGATCATTGAATTCTTCTTCTTCCTCAAAATTCAGATCCTCTTCTTCTTTATTTTCAGATTTTCCGGAGCGGGACTTTGGAACATCGAATTCATCAAAATCCGGATCCCATTCCTCCGCCTCTTCCGATTTTTCCCAATCATCTCCTTGCTCGGCCCCTTCCTCTTCTTCTTCCTCCTCATCAGCCTTCTTCTTAGCAGCGACAGGAGTAAGCATGCCGTTCTCGGTAACCTCCCAACGAGGCTTCTCTGTTTCTTGAGTGTTCAATTTTACAAACATAAAAATGTATTCACTTTGTAAATTTTCTGCGTTCTTACAAATCCGCCAAATTTTTTCGATGGATTTTTTATTTGATCAACCCTTGCGCTCGATCAATTGGTCTCGACCCGGTCCATTGGAAACAAATTTCACCGGAACACCCAGGTATTCTTCGATGAACTGAATGTAGGACTGCATCGCCTGTGGCAACTCACTGTCATTTCTAAACTCGGTGATCGCCTGCTCCCAACCCGGAAAAGAACGATAGGCCGGCTGCATTTTGGCAGGATCCAGCTGAAAGGGCATTTGAACCGTCTCTTTTCCATCGATCTGATAGGCGGTACAGGCTTCCAGGGTGGCAAATGCATCCAGTACATCCGCTTTGGTCATCACAATCGCGGTGACCCCATTCAACATGCAAGCATATTTCAGGGCAACCAGATCGATCCAACCACATCTGCGTGGACGACCGGTAGTGGCGCCGAATTCATTTCCGATCTTTCGTAATGTTTCCCCTGTTTCATCATGCAGCTCAGTAGGGAACGGACCGCCACCTACACGGGTACAATACGCCTTGGTCACGCCATATACCTCCCGGATCCGCTGCGGTGCGATACCCAGGCCGCTGCAAACGCCGGCAGACACCGTGTTGGAAGAGGTGACAAAAGGAAAGGTGCCGAAATCAATGTCCAGCATGCTCCCCTGTGCTCCTTCCGCCAAAACGCGTTTACCGGACGAGATCGCATCATTGATAAAGTACTCGCCATTCACAATATTCAGACTGCGCAAAAACTCGATGGCCTCGAAAAATTCAGTTTCCCAGGCGGAGATATCTTCCTGAAAGTTGTGATTGTCCAGCAAGCGTTGATGCTTCAACCGGAGTTTGATGTATTGGGTCGTAAAATTTTTATCCAACAGATCACCTACGCGCAATCCATTTCGGCCGGTCTTATCCATGTAAGTTGGACCGATCCCTTTTAGGGTAGAGCCGATCTTCTGCTCTCCTTTTGACAGCTCAGCAGCTTTATCAAGTGCCCGGTGTGTAGGCAAGATCAAATGCGCCCGTTCCGATATGAACAGATTCTTCTTTACATCAACTCCCAATGCCGCTACGGAGGCACATTCTCTCTTCAACGTCACTGCATCGAGCACAACACCATTCCCGATCAAGTTTTTTATGCCCGGATGAAAAATACCCGATGGTATCTGATGAAGTACGATTTTTTGCCCATTCACATAGAGCGTGTGCCCCGCATTGGGTCCGCCTTGAAAGCGAGCCACCACCGAATAATCCTTTGCGAAAAAATCTACGATCTTTCCTTTGCCTTCATCACCCCATTGCAAGCCGAGAATTACGTCAACCATTTCAGGAAGTATTGTGCGCTATCTGCGCGACGCAAAAATAACGGGATGCCATGGCATCCCGTAAATAAAAAAATAAGAATGGGGAAAAGGAGTTAAGGAATGGGGACGAACCCTATCTGATCATCACCACGGTTCCTTTTTTGGTGATCACTCGATTATCTTTTGTAAGTCCCTCGATCATCCACACATAGGTGCCTCCAGCCTGATCCACCCCACCCCAACGACCATCCCAGCCATCATTTAAGCGTGTGGTACTGAACACAGCCTGTCCCCAACGATTAAATACACGGAAATAATTATAACTCTTCATCCCGACAGGGAAGGGCGTGAATTTATCATTCTTCCCATCGTTGTTGGGTGTGAAGCCTGTGGGGACATAAATATCCGGCCCTTTATATACCCGCACTTTAACATAGCCCTCCCCTCTGCAGCCGGCCTGCGTAGAAGCAATGACCCGGTATTGAATATCCTGACCGATCGCCCCGACCGTCACTACCGGATTCGCAATGGATGGATTACTCAACCCGACGGAAGGCGTCCAAACAAACGTCGTAGCATCCGGATCGTTCGGAACGGCCAGCAATTGAAACTGATCGCCGGGATAACCGATGGTATCAAACGGATAGGTGGTCAACTTCAACGGTGGTGTCACATCGATCGTCATCTCATCCGTTACCAACGAAGCACAACCATTGGCATCTGCCAAAATGGAAAGTGTATAGGTTACGTCCTTGGACGGAGTAGAGACCGGGTTAGCGACCGTTGTGCTACTGAGATAGGTGGAGGGCGTCCAGCGGTATTGGACACCACCTGATCCCTGCAACTGATACGTCTGCCCATAACAAATGAATCCATCCGGCCCGGCATTGGGGATCGGCGCGGGATTGACATTCACAACGACGGTATCATAGGCCACGCAACGACCGAGGGTAGCTGTTACAACGTATTGCGTAGTTACAACCGGACTTGCTACCGGGTTCGAAATATTCGGATTACTTAGTGCGGTGACAGGCGCCCAGCTGTATTGAAGTGCGTTGGATCGGAAATCAAGCTGAACCGATTTACTCTCACAGATCGTGGGATCGACTTGTGGCGTTACTATCAGGTCATTTGTCAGTCCAACGGTGGTGTTGAAACTCGTTGTACACCCCAGTGCATCTTTTACCTGAATCACATAGTTGCCAGGTCCGACATTGAAGGCATTGCCTGGCTGCCAGTTCAGGCCTCCGTCGATTGAATATTGATAATTGCTGTTTCCACCGGTTGCCGTAACGACAATCTGCCCGTCGTTACCACCGTTACATGATGCATTGGTGTTGGACGAAACCGCGCTGAGTGTATTGGGCTGAGTAACTGAAATCGGGATGGTTGTCGTACAACCATTATTATCCCTGATTTGAATGGTGTATACCCCAGCCGCAACCAGAAAACTATCTACCGGTTGCCAAGTGGTTCCATTCAGTGAAAACTGATACGGTGACACGCCACCCGCACCCGCTACCCGAATGATCCCGTTGGATTGTCCATTACAAACAACCGGAACCGTGGTCGCGGAGGCTGATAAAGCAGTGGGCTGACTGACCGTGATAAACAAACTACCGAAACATCCATTCGCTTCTCGGAAATAAACCGTGTACGTACCCGCAGCCAATCCACTGAACAAAGTGCTTGACTGCCACGTGGCATTATCCAGTGAATATTGGTAAGGTGCACTGCCCGCGGTCGGCTGGCTCACTGTAATCGTTCCGGTATTACCACCGAAACAAAGCGCATCGGTTTTAGTGGCAGTAGTGGCAAGCGGCGGGCCTGC
>CANGZN010000116.1 GCA_947458625.1 Chitinophagaceae bacterium | reverse complement strand
GGCATCCAATCAGATCCGTCAACAACTCGACTCCGCTGTCGCCAAAGGGAAATTAACAGCCGAAGCATCAGATAAGATCTTTTCTCGGATCGACTTCACCGATGACCTACAATCCTGCCTGGCCGATCTGTTCATTGAAGCCATCATTGAACGGATGGAAGACAAGGTGGCCCTGTTCAATCAACTGGCCGAACTCAATCACAGCGAATGCATTTTTGCTTCTAATACCTCCTCTCTATCGATCACCGCGCTCTCGAAGCAGATACAGCATCCGGAACGGGTGATCGGTCTGCATTTCTTCAACCCCGCGCACCTGATGAAATTGGTGGAAGTGATCAGCACCGCACATACAGATCCAACCATAGCCGATACCGCTTGGGCATTCATTGAATCGATCGGAAAGGTTCCGGTGCGTTGCCTGGATACACCCGGATTCATTGTGAATCGTGTGGCTAGACCCTATTATATACAAGCCATGCGATTGGTGGAAAACGGAAACGCAAGCACAGAAACGGTCGACCGCATCATGGAATCGGCCGGATTCAAGCTGGGGCCGTTCAAACTCACCGATCTGATCGGACAAGATGTGAACCTGGCGGTAAGCAGGTCTGTGTATGAACAACTTGGTCGACCCGAACGGCTCAAGCCTTCACCTCTGCAAGAGCAATTGGTAGAACAAGGCAAGCTGGGAAGAAAATCAGGAGAAGGATTTTATCGTTATTGAATCGACGTGTCAAAACCAATCATATTAGTTACCGGTGCCACCGGATTTCTTGGATCCTATCTGCTGAAAGAGCTGATCGAACAGGGATATCGCGTGCGGGCACTTTGTCGAACACAAAAACCACTCCCCTGGATCTCGGATCAGATCCTCGCAGCGGTTGAATGGGTCGAGGGGGATGTGTTGGATGTGGTGTCCCTCGATGATGCCATGAAAGAAGTAGATGCCGTCATCCACGCAGCCGCAGTCGTATCCTTCCACCCGAAGGAAAGAAAGCGGATGTATCAGGTGAACGTTGACGGAACAGCCAATGTGGTGAATCTCGCATTGGAAAACGGAGTCCGACGATTCATACACATCAGTTCGGTCGCCGCGTTGGGAAGAACGGAAAAAGCATCCTGGGTGAATGAAGAAAGCAAGTGGGAAGACAATCCCGTGCAAACCCATTATGCCCGCAGTAAATTCAAAGCAGAACTCCATGCTTGGAGAGGTATGGCAGAAGGACTAGAGGGATTGATCCTGAATCCGAGTACGATTTTAGGTTACGGCGATTGGAACAGCGGCAGCTGCGGACTCTTCAAACAAATACATGACGGATTTCCCTGGTACACCGAGGGCGTAAACGGATTTGTAGACGTGGCGGATGTAGCGTTGTCGATCCGTCTGGCCCTCGAGTCCGGTCGCACTGAACAACGATACCTGATCTGTGCAGAAAACTGGCGATTCAAGGACCTGCAACAAGCCATGGCCGAGGGATTCGGTATAAAGGGTCCCGACCGAAAAGCAACTCCATTTTTACTCGGACTGGCCTGGCGACTGGCCGCCATAAAAGGATGGATCACCGGCAAACACGAATTGCTGAGTAAAGAAAGTGCGCGGGTGGGTGTGAGCCAGACCCAATTCGACAATAACAAATTTCTATCCGCCTTCCCTCAGTTTTCCTACAAACCCCTGCGCGAAACCATCCTAAACGCCTGTACCCGATACCGACAATAAGCGCTCCACCGCAAGCGTTATACTGATATTCTTTCCAGCTATGCTTAGATTTATTTTATCCTTTCTGCTTATTTCAGTTTTGATTGATGCCGGTGCCCAGTATACGGTAACCGGTCGAGTGATCGATTCCGCTACACAGGAACCCCTGTATCGGGCCTCCGTTTTTTGTCAGGGCACTACCATAGGAACATCTACCGACAAGGACGGTTATTTTCAATTACCCTTGCGAAACGGTGGCTATGATGTAACCATCAGTTATGCCGGTTATCAAGCGCAGGTGATCCCGGTCAGCGAGTCTGTGAATCTGCCCGTGGCACTCATAAAAAAAGACAATTCACTCACGGAAGTGGTGATCAAAAGCAGCAATGAGGTGGCTGACGGCTGGGAAAAATATGGAGATTTCTTTCGAACACATTTTATTGGCGCCTCCAATCTGGCAAGCAACTCAACGATCCGAAATCCGGAGGTACTTCGTTTTCTCTATTACAAGAAAAGCAACCGATTGAAAGTGCTGGCGGATGAACCGATACAGATCGTCAACCCTACCCTTGGGTACGAGATACGCTATCAGCTCGACTCCTTCGTGTACCAATACAATACCCAGTATTTTCTGTACCGGGGTTATTCATTTTTCACTGAATTGACCGGGGATGATTCCACTCAGCTGGTTTGGAAACGCAATCGCCGCTTGGCCTATGAAGGATCCCGCCTGCAGTTCATGCATAATTATTATGATTCTACCCTGACGGAAAACGGTTGGCTGATCGATCTGCTCGACGAGAACAGTGAAAAGAAATTCAACAAGATCGATCCCTACGACACTACTTATTATGTGATGCCCGACAGTACCGGAGAGATCGAGATCTGGTTTCCCAGAAAAATCAGCATCACGTATAAGAAAAAAGCCCCGGAGCCTGAATATATCAAGGCCATGAAACTACCTAAAGGAACACCTTATATAATCAGCTACATCGATCTGAAGGATGCTATTGCGATACGCCCCAATGGATATTTCTATAACCAATCCGATTGGATACAGCAGGGCTACTGGGTCTGGAAGAACTTGGGCGATCAATTACCCAACGATTATGAACCGGACTGATCTTTCAGCTTCTCCCAGATCTGCGGGATGCGCTTGATCCAGACCAATTCACGTTTTTTCTGCGAAGCTTCCTCGGCCGGATAACCGAAGTATACTTTGCCGCCTTCCAATGAAGAAGGTACACCGCTTTGCGCCATGACCACCGCGCCGGCACCGATGGTCAGCGTTTTACTCACCCCCACTTGTCCCCATAAGATCACCCCATCCTCTATCGTGGTGGCACCTGCGATCCCAACCTGCGCCGCGATCAGACAGTTTTTACCGATGACTGTATCGTGTCCGACATGCACTAGGTTATCCATCTTGGTACCCGCTCCGATCCGAGTATCATGCGAAACGCCCCGATCGATGGTACAATTCGCGCCGATCTCCGCTTCATCTTCGATCACTACCCGACCACAGCTCAACATGCGTTGATAGGGCAATGAACGATTCGGCCGCTTGTTGTAATAAAAAGCATCGCTCCCGATCACGGTGCCGGACTGAATAACAACTCGCTCACCGATCTGTGTACCGGCACCAATCACGACATTGGGATGGATCACACAGTCTCTCCCGATCACGACATTCGCACCGATACAAACACCCGCCATCAAGACCGCCCCCTCTCCGATACGAGCCGACGCATGCACAGGTACGCTGATCGGTTCAAACGGCCGATAAGTAGAAACAATACGCTGATACGCTTCAAATGGATCGGCAACCACCAACAATGTTTTACCCGGAGGCGGATCCAGCTTCGCATTGATGATGATATACGTAGCTGCAGAACGCAAACACTTATCATAATACTTGGGGTGATCAACAAACACCAGATCACCAGATTCTACCCGATGAATTTCATTTATTCCCGAAGCCATGGCGGATGCATCTCCAATGATCTCTGCCTCAATGAGCAAAGCGAGTGTTGATAACGAAACAGGATTTTCAAATCGCATACAAATGCATTTGTACAAAGTTATCGAAGCAAACGTCGCCGCAATTGCAGATCGATCCATTCCCATTCATTCATGCAAATACATACATGATTTCGTTTATCCACAACACGCTGAAAAATGTGCATAAAACAACTTATAAATTTTTTTGGAATAGATAATTGACATAATATTGTGTAGGGAAACGCAGTTTCCCTGTACTTACTAACCCATCCATATATTTCCCTCCGCTTCTGCGGAGGGATTTTTGTTTCTGCACGAAGACAACTCTCGAATAAAAAAATATCTTTAATACTAAACTGATTACGATGGTACGATCGATGACCGGCTTCGGAAGAGCAGAGGGTTCCATTGGAAGAAAAACGTTTTTGATCGACATCAAATCCCTCAATGGGAAACAGTTCGATCTCCAATTACGTTTACCCGCATTGCTGAAACCACAGGAGTTCGAGATCCGGCGCATGTTGAGCGAGGGATTGATCCGCGGTTCGGTCGAATGTGTGATCAGTCTGAAAGAAACGGGGGAAGCCAAACCATTCACGATCAATACGGAATTGGCCAAGGCCTATTATCAACCCTTAGCAGACCTTGCCGGTGCCTTGAAACTTGAAACCAACGATCTATTAGGTATTCTGGTAAAGATGCCGGAAGTGATCGTACCCAGCAGTGAGATGCTGGAGGGATCGGAATGGGAATCCTTTCAACAATTATTGAATAGTGCCATTCACGCACTGAATACGCATCGGGAAAATGAAGGCGCTGTATTGCAGGCCGATCTGATGCATCGGATCGAGCGAATCGAGAGCTTGCAAACTGATATCCGTTCGCTGGAGCCCAAACGCAAACAGAAGATCCGCGAGGGATTGGTAAAACTGCTGGACGAAGAGGTGGGCAAGGAAAAATACGATGCCAATCGGATGGAGCAAGAATTGATCTACTACATAGAAAAGATCGATATCAGTGAGGAGCAGATCCGACTGGCAAATCATTGTCGGTATTTTCGTTCGCTGTTTGAAGATGCTGATCCATCTAAAGGCAAAAAACTCTCCTTTGTGTTGCAGGAGATCGGTCGGGAGATCAATACCACCGGAGCCAAAGCCTATGAGGCGGAGATACAGCGTTGTGTGGTGGAAATGAAAGATGAACTGGAAAAGGCCAAGGAGCAGATCCT
>CANGZN010000115.1 GCA_947458625.1 Chitinophagaceae bacterium | reverse complement strand
AAGGTATAATCGATCGGGTTGTGCACATCGAGCTGCTGCATATCTGTTTCGAAGGGCAGGGGCTGGGCGAAGATGTCCAGCTTTTCAGTTTGCAGGTAGCCGATCAGTTCGCGATCGACCGTGCGCAGTACTTCGTCGGTGAAGACGGAGGGGCCGTACATTTTTTTGATCAATCCGGCCGGCACCATACCCTTACGGAACCCGGGAATGTTGGCTTTCTTGCCGTAATCTTTCAATGCGCGTTCAAAGCCGGGCAGATAGTCGGCTCGGTCGAGGCGTACCGAGATTTTTTCGTGTAACTCGCCGATGGGTTCGCGGGTAATCGTGGCCATAGTTTTATTTGATCAAGTGGTCCGGATGGAGGGACTCGAACCCCCACACCTTGCGGCATCAGATCCTAAGTCTGACGTGTCTACCAATTTCACCACATCCGGGTTCCCGGCGTTGGCCGGTTTTTGGGAGGGCAAAGGTAGGGAAATCCGTCGCTCGGCTCAACAGAATTCGGTAAATTCGTCGTTCATGGAAACGGCCGTTCTCACCCCCAAATACAACCTTTCTCCCGAAGAAGAGAAAAAGCTCATTCTCAGGGAGTATCGTTCATTATTGAGGGTCCTGAAGAATAAGATGAAGCCGGGCGATAAGCAGTTGTTGCGTACCGCCTTTGAAATGTCGGCCGATGCGCATAAGACCATGCGACGCAAAAGCGGGGAACCTTATGTATTGCACCCCATTGCAGTGGCTAAGATCTGCGCTGAAGAGATCGGCCTCGGTATCCGCTCCGCGATCTGTTGTTTGTTACATGATACGGTTGAGGACACGGATATTACGCTGGATGACATCAAAAGGGAATTCGGTCCGGAGATCACCAAGATCGTGGATGGGTTGACCAAGATATCCAATGTGGTGGATGTGAATGCCTCCAAGCAGGCCGAGAATTTCAAGAAAATTTTATTGACACTGACGGATGACCCTCGAGTCATCCTCATCAAGCTGGCCGACCGGTTGCATAATATGCGAACGCTCGACTGCATGAAACCCGATAAGCAACTTAAGATCTCTTCTGAGACGGTATACATCTATGCTCCCCTGGCCCACCGAATGGGACTGTACAACATCAAGACAGAAATGGAAGACTTGTCGATGAAGTACATGGAGACGGAGACCTACAAGGAGATCGCTCGCAAATTGGCGGAAACTAAAAAGGAGCGTACCCGGTACATCAATGAATTCATTCGACCCATCCGCGAAAAAGTGGAAGCGGCTCAGATCAACGCCGAGATCTACGGCCGTCCCAAGAGCATACACTCGATCTGGAACAAGATGAAAAAAAAGGGTGTAGCCTTTGAAGAGGTGTACGACCTATTCGCGATCCGTGTGATCCTGGATGTGGAGGCTGAGCGCGAGAAAGCCGAATGTTGGAAAGTATATTCCATGATCACGGATGAGTATACGCCCTCGCCGGAGCGATTGCGCGACTGGCTGAGTAATCCCAAGGCCAACGGATACGAAGCCCTGCATACCACGGTAATGGGACCGCAAGGACGTTGGGTGGAGGTGCAGGTACGTACCCGGCGGATGAATGAGATCGCTGAAAAAGGACTGGCGGCCCATTGGAAATACAAAGAGGGTGCAACAGATGAAAGTCGGTTCGATCAGTGGTTTCAACAGATCCGGGAGGTCATTACCAACCAGGAAACAGATTCCATCGATTTCTTACAGGATTTCAAGACCAGTTTTCTTGCCGAAGAGATTTACGTCTATACACCCAAGGGTGATGTAAAGATGTTGCCAGTGGGCTCCACGGCATTGGATTTTGCCTTTTCGATCCATAGTGCCATCGGGGTAAAAACCATCGGTGCCAAGGTCAATCACAAGTTGGTGCCTATCAGTCACAAATTACAAAGTGGCGATCAGGTGGAGATCATTACCAGCAGCAAGCAAAAGGCATCGGAAGACTGGCTCAATTTTGTTGTAACCTCCAAAGCCAAAGGACGGATACGGGATTCACTCAAGGAGGAGAAAAGACAGATCGCCGAGGAGGGGAAATATACTTTGCAGCGAAAGCTTGAAGGAATGGGTGCAGCCTTTTCGCAGCATAATTTCGATGAACTCCAACGATGGTACAAACTTGATAACTCACTTGAGTTATTCTATCAGATAGCTGTCAAGCGGATCGATCTTAAGGATCTGAAAGAGTTTCAATTGGTGGGGGATAAACTGGAGGCCCCCAAGCCCCTCAAAGCGCCGCAAGCAGAGAAGCCGGAGTACATACCCGGACTTGGTAAACGGGATGCCGAGCTCGTTATTTTCGGGGAGAGCAGCGACCGAATTGTGTATCAGTTAGCTAATTGCTGCAAACCCATACCAGGGGATGATGTCTTTGGGTTTGTTACCACCGGAAAGGGATTGACGATCCATCGGACGAACTGCCCCAATGCTGCCAAGCTGCTGGCGAGCTATGCGCATCGGGTGGTGAAAACAAAATGGGCCAAGAATAAAGAGATCTCCTTCCTCACCGGCGTCAAGATCATCGGAATGGATGATGTGGGGGTAGTCAACAAGATCACCAATCTCATCTCCGGCGAGTTGAGGATCAATATCTCAGCCATCACCATTGAGGCTAGGGAAGGCGTTTTTGAGGGTAATATCAAGTTGTATGTCCATGACCGGGAGGAACTCGACGCGCTGGTGCGCCGGTTGATGCAATTGCCAGGTATTGAAACGGTGGATCGGTACGACATGGAAGACCTGCCTGCAACCCCTTGACCTGTACGGGTATTTTTTTTATCTTGTAGGCCCCGCTTTTTGCAGGCAACCACCGCTTATGAGAAGATATTTTTTTTTGCTGGCCCTGACAGCCTGCACGACGTTGCTGTCTGCACAGAATCCGGCTACTACTTTTGAGATCCCAAGCCGTACCATCAATCTGCCCTGTGGTACCAATTGCACGCCCATCACCGCTACCGTTCCGCATATCAAGCAGACGACCGATTATGTGATCACCACACCGGCCTACACACCATACCCTTATGTTACAGCAGCGGGTATCGATGTAACCTCACTCATCAATTCTTTCGGAAATGATGACCAGTGGACATCCGTGATCAACATTCCTTTTCCAATCTGCTATTATGGTGCTACTTATTCATCCCTTATCATCGGCACTAATTCAGCCATCAGTTTTGATCTTTCCAGAGCGTCCACGGGAAGTGGCTACTCTATAGCTGCAGGAGGCACAATTCCCAGCACCACCTATGCGCCGAACATGATCTTCGGTCCATATCACGACATTGATATCGATCAGCCCGGTTCCAACAAGCGCATCGAATATCGCATCGAAGGAACAGCTCCGAAACGGCGTTTGGTAGCCAGCTTCAATGAGATTCCCTATTTCTCCGGATCCTGCTCACAATTTTTTGCCACGCACATGATGGTTCTTTACGAAGGAACAGGTATCGTGGAGGTGTACATCAAGGATAAGCCTACCTGTTCTGGTTGGAACGGTGGGCGCGCGATATTGGGCATGCAAGATGGTACGCGTACCAAGGCAATTGCTGTTAACGGAAGAAATGCAACTGCCTGGGGTGATAATGGAATGAACGAATGCACCCGATTTGTCCCTAGTGGTGGAACCCCCACCTTCAAATCAGCTAGCCTCATTCTGAATGGTAGTGTTGTCGCCACGGCAGATACCAACACGACCGGTGTCGGTAAATTAGGTTTGAGTTTTTCGAATATTTGTCCCCCGACACCCAATACCAAATACTACCTGGAAGTTCGATACAAGGACTGTAACAACCCCCTGAACGATATCGTATTCACTGACTCCGTAACCGTCAACAAATTACCTTCTTCCTTGCTTGGTACGGCTGCTGTACAGCCTGCCGCCTGCGGAACGAACAATGGTTCTATCACGATCAACAATGTTTCCGGAGGATCTACTCCTTATGAATATTCCATCGATGGCGGAGTTACATGGCAAACCTCCAACACCTTCACGGGCTTAGCGCAGGGTGCATACACGATCAACATCAAAGATGCCTCGGGTGTATGTACGCTCACATTGAATGCTTCCGTGACCCTTTCGGGCGCATTGCCGGCTACGACAACCAATCAGGCGACAGCCTGTACAGGCGTGAATAATGGGTCTATTACCGTTACCTCTGTAGGAGGTGCCGGTCCGTATACATTCAGTTTAAATGGCGGTGCTCCTATCGCGGGTACTATACCCTATACTTTTTCCAACCTGGCGGCAGGTGGTTATACTGTATTGGTACGCGATCAAAGTAATGGGTGTACGACAGCTCTCCTCAATGTGATCGTAACTGTGGGTGTCGGTGTAGATGCCTCCGGCACCTCTTCGGCTACGTCTTGTCCCACCGTAAATAACGGATCAGTCACTGTCACTACCACAGCCGGTGTGTCTCCCTTCAGTTTCGGCATCGATGGCGGCGCCTTGCAGGCGGGCACTAGTCCGTATACATTCTCCAATCTTTCTCCCGGAAACCACGTGGTTTCTATTCGAGATGCCTTGGGTTGCACGCGTGCGTTGAATGTGAATGTGGCTCCCGGGCCTTCACTGACAGCTGCAGTAAACAGTACGGCTACAGGTTGTCAGGGCGCTTCGAATGGTACTGTTACCGTGACGCCCAGCTCCGGAACCGGTCCGTATACCTATTCGATCGATAACGGCGCTTTTGTATCAGGTTCGTCACCGTATACGTTTAATAATCTGACTTCCGGAAATCACACCATCGTAGTACGTGATGCGGCAGGATGTGCCAGCAATATCATCAACATCAACGTAGCAGCAGGCCCGCCGCTTGCCACTACTGCCACTAAAACCGATGCGCTTTGTTTCGGTGGTAATACCGGAACGATTACAGTGAGCCAGCCGACCGCGGGCAGTGCACCTTACCAATATTCACTGGATAATGCCACGTGGCAGTCAAGCACTTT
>CANGZN010000114.1 GCA_947458625.1 Chitinophagaceae bacterium | reverse complement strand
TTTGCAGGTGAATCGGATATGAAGTCTGTTTCCGGGGTATACCGGTTTGGTGAAACGAAGTTCATCGATACCATAGTTCAGCAGCACCGGATTTTTTTCATAGCTGTCCACAAAGAGTCCGGCCGCCAGGCTCATAACAAAATATCCGTGCGCTACCTGTTGTTCGAACATAGTCCCTTCAAAGTCGGTGTCGACCATGTGTGCATAGAAGTGATCACCGCTCAGATCGGCAAAGGCGGTGATGTCTTCACTCGTAATGAGTCGTTCTTCCGTAATCAGCTGATCACCGATCTGTAGTTCTTCAAAATATTTTTTGAATGGATGTTTGCCCGGATCTTTTCCTTTTCCGAATGGTTGGTAAACCTGTGTGATCTCAGTGAGCATGGTTGGAGATCCTTGTATCGCGGTGCGTTGCAGATAGTGTTTTACGCCGCGAATGCCGCCCATTTCTTCGCCACCGCCGGCGCGACCCGGACCGCCATGCACCAAAAGGGGCAGTGGGGAGCCATGTCCGGTGCTTTCTTTGGCACACTCATTATTGAGTACGAGTATACGTCCGTGGTGCGTTGCGGCACCGATCACATATTGTTGCGCGATCGATGTGCTGGCAGTTACAATGGTGGAGCAGAGGCTTCCTTTTCCGAGTTTACTGAGGGCGATGGCATCATCGATTCCTTCGTAGGGCATGAGGGTGCTAACCGGACCGAAAGCTTCTATTTCGTGAACAGAGCGTGTTTGCCAGGGGGTTTCATTCAGCAGTAACAAGGGGGAAAGGAATGCGCCGGCTTTTGCATCGGCATCTATTACTTCAACTTCATTCATCGATCCGTAGATCAACTTGGAATCTTTTAGCAAGATCTGTGTCTGATGCAGTACTTCTTCGCGTTGTGTTTGTCCGGCCAGTGAACCCATCCGAACTTTTTCATGCAAAGGATTCCCGATGAGGGTTTGTGAGAGTGCGGTGGACAGAAAACGGGCGATGTCTTCCAGTTTGTTCTTCGGCGCGAAGATGCGTCGCACACCGGTGCATCGCTGACCGGCTTTGAGTGTCATTTCTTTTCGGATTTCTTTGATGAAGATGTCCCACTCCGGCATACCGGGTGTTACATCATCCCCGAGTACGATACAGTTCAGACTATCTGCTTCCATGTTGAAGGGTACATTCTCTTGGAGAATGCGCGGATGGCTACGAAGAGTGAGTCCGGTGGAGGCACTTCCGGTGAATGTCACCACATCCTGATAGTTCACATGATCGAGCAAGTCACCCGCCGACCCGCACAGCAATTGAAGCGATCCTTCCGGAAGAATGTTGGAGGCGATGATCTCCCGTACGACTGCTTCTGTGAGATACGAGGTGACGGTGGCTGGTTTGACGATTGCGGGCATACCGGCGAGTAGGTTTACGCCGATCTTTTCCAGCATACCCCACACGGGGAAATTAAAAGCGTTGATGTGTATGGCTACACCTTCTTTGGGGACGAGTATATGCGTACCCATGAACGTGTTACCCTTGCTCAGGTTGTGTGATTCACCGTCGATACAAAAGGATTGATCAGGAAATTTTCGGCGAAGGGAAGCATTGGCAAAAAGGTTACCGATCCCTCCTTCAATATCGACCCAGCTATCGGCTTTAGTGGCCCCGGTTTGGTAGCTGATCGCATAAAATCCATCGAGCTTGGTGCGCAGGTGGAGTGCGAGTGCTTTTAGCATGTTGCCTCGCTGGTGAAATGTCATTTTGCGTAGAGCCGGGTTTCCGACCGTACGGGCATAGTGAATGGCAGCGGCCATATTGATACCTCGGGTGCTGGTTTGGGCGATGGGTTCACCTGTGACGGCATTATAGAGTGTCTGTCCGTCTCCGTCTCCCGTCATCCATTGTCCCTGTACGTAGTTTTCCAGCTTTTTCATGGCAGCATTTAGAGGCAAACTTAGTCCAAGTTTTGCTCTAATTTTGGTTCTCTTTTTCATTCAACCCTTATCTATGCACATCCTTTCTCTATTCGTTGTTTCTGTTTCGCTGATCGTTGTTTCCTGTGGCGATTCAAGTCACGACAATCACGAATCGAAATCCGAACCCAAGACTTCTCTGGATTCCCTTTATTCATCGATCTGGGATGCGCATGATGTGGTGATGCCTAAGATGGGCAAGATCCGCGGGGCGCAGAAAAAAGCTGCCCGCATGTTGGATTCATTGAACATTGCATGGGCCAATAGGGGAATGGCCGAACCGGCTGAGGTCAAATCCATGAAGCGGTCTTTACAGGATCTGATCGATCAATTGAATTATGCCGATTACGCGATGGATCGATGGATGACGGAGTTCAATATCGATTCGGCACAAACAAAGGGAGAGTCTCGCCGTCCATATTTGGAGTCCGAGAAAGTGAAAGTCGATCGCGTGAAGGAGGCCATTTTACGCGGACTGGCACAGGCCGATTCATTATTCTCGGTGATCCGATAAGCAGCAGGAATGGCCAGCTCGCTCAGAATCTTTACGCGACGTTTTTTTATTTACATCAATGCGGTGTTGGGGATTCTTTTCCTGCTGGCCTGCTTGGTACCTCAGCTTCCACCACAGGACTGGTGGTTCATTGCTTTTCTGGGATTGGTTTTTCCCTTCTTGCTGGCCGGACTCTTGATTTTTTTCATTGGTTGGCTGATCCTTTGGAAACCGGCTCGTTTGCTGATCTCCTTTATACCCATTCTGATCGGATGGGGACAGATCCAAAAAATGATCGCATTTCATGGAGCGTCAACTTTTACGGAGAAAAAAGCACCCGGTACGATCCGTGTCGTGAGTTGGAATGTGGCGCGTTTCATTGAATTGAAGAAGAATAACAATAAAGGGAGTCAGACCCGACTCAAGATGCTTGATCTGATCAAGCAACAGAACGCAGATGTGCTGTGCTTTCAGGAGTTTCAAACGTCGTTGGATGATAGATATTACGACAACATCAAGCCCATTCAGGCCATGGGTTATCCCTATTTCTATTTCTCTTATGATGAGGATGGGGATTTGAATTACTACAGCTCTGCTATTTTTTCTCGATATCCGATCATCGACACACAAAAAGTTCGTTTCCCCGCCCCGAGTTTGCCCGAAGTTTTATTGCGTACCGATGTTTGGGTTGGATCCGATACGATCAGTGTGTTTACGACGCACCTGCAGTCTTTTCAGTTGAACCCGATCGATTATCGGCGGATCGATGAGATCAAATCGGGAGAAGACAGTGTGCTCAGCCATTCCCGAAATATTTTTGCCAAGTGGAAGCGGGGGGTGATAAACCGCACGCTTCAGGCGGAGATGACCCGTGAGGTAATCTCAAAAAGCCAGCACCCTTCCCTTCTTTGTGCCGACCTCAATGAGATTCCCAACTCCTATTCCTATGCACAGGTGCGGAATGACTGGCAAGATGCTTTTCTGGAGAAGGGTTCAGGCATCGGACGGACTTTTCTAGGGTTATCGCCTACGTTGCGGATCGATTATGTATTTGCAGACAACCGTTTTGAGGTTCGTCAATTTACCCGGCGGAAACAAGCCTACTCCGACCACTTGATGTTGGTAGCGGATCTCGCTTTGCGGGCTGATTGATCGTACAGATTCGGGGCTTTTTGTTCATCTTTGCACTCATATTATGTCAGCTCTCCACATCTATAATTCACTTACTCGCCAGAAGGAAAGATTCGAACCATTAACAACGGGCCGAGTTGGCATGTATGTATGCGGCCCTACCGTCAGCGGCGAGAGTCATCTCGGGCATGCCCGTCCCTATATCACCTTCGATGTAGTGTATCGGTATCTCCAGTATTTGGGTTTTCAGGTGCGTTATGTGCGGAATATCACCGATGCCGGACATTTTGAAGAAGAGGGACGCGATGCGATCGACAAGGTAGCAGAGCGATCCAAGTTAGAGCAGCTCGAACCAATGGAGCTGGTCAGTAAATACACGCGGCTTTATCATTGGGCGATGGCGCAGTTCAATACCATTCCCCCATCTGTAGAGCCTACAGCTACCGGACATATCGTGGAGCAGATCGAGATGATCAAGCAATTGATCGATGCCGGCTATGCGTATGCGCAGAATGGATCGGTTTATTTTGACGTGAAGAAATACGCGTCCAATTATGACTATGGAAAACTGAGCGGACGGATCCTGGAAGATCTCTTGGAAACGACGCGTGAATTGGAGGGACAAGAAGAAAAAAGAGATCGCGCGGATTTTGCTTTATGGAAGGCGGCGGCACCCGAACATATCATGCGCTGGGCCAGTCCTTGGGGGGTCGGTTATCCAGGCTGGCACATCGAGTGCTCGGCCATGGCGACTAAATATTTGGGGACTCAATTTGATATTCATGGTGGCGGGATGGATCTTCTGTTTCCGCATCACGAGAGTGAGATCGCACAGAGCACGATCTGCAATCACGTGGCGCCGGTCCGTTATTGGATGCACAACAACATGATCACCATCAACGGACGAAAGATGGGGAAGAGCTACAACAACGTCATCAAGTTGACAGAGTTGTTCGCAGGCGATCATCCGGAGCTTTCGCAGGCCTATCATCCGATGACGGTTCGTTTTTTCATTTTACAGAGTCATTATCGCAGTACGCTAGATTTCTCCAACGAAGCTTTACAGGCCGCTGAAAAAGGATTGAAGCGTTTGTGGGATGCCTATGAAGGATTGTCATCGCCTAACTGGACTGCAACCACCACTCATAGCGAAGCGGGAGATACCGAATTAGATGCGAACGTGAATCGATTGCTGAATGAGATCCCGGAATTTGTCAGCGACGATTTCAATACCGCCAAGGCGCTCGCGAATTTATTTGAGTTGGTATCTACGTTGAATTCGGTGAAAGACGGTTTTATTTCGATCACAACGCTTTCTTCCAAAACGATTACACGTCTGAAGACGGAAATAAAAATCTGGCTGGAGGATGTATTCGGTTTGATGGGGGTTACGGAAGCCGACAATGAGAAGTTGCAAGGCGTTATGGAGTTGTTGATCGAGATCCGCAAAGAGGCAAAGCTTCGAAAAGATTTTATCACCTCCGA
>CANGZN010000113.1 GCA_947458625.1 Chitinophagaceae bacterium | reverse complement strand
TTGCAACCACCCGAACTGCATCCGCCATTGCTTTTGCAACCGTTTGGTTTACCGCCTTTTGAAGTACTGCATCCGGAACAGCCCATGCTTAATTATTTAGGGCAGGGATAGGGCGAGGCAATGCAACAGAGAATGATTCAAAAAAGAGTAGCCTTTCGATGGCCTATAAAGAAATATCCGATGCTGTTGATTGTCAATCGCTTCCGTCCTGCTCACGTCCGATCCCGATAACCTCTGTTCACACACACCTTACTCCTCGGTTTCGGATGACATCAAAAGTACGACTTTGTCCTGAATGACGTGATAGACCTTCAGTGTCAGGGCATGGAACAGCATCTTGGCATTCGCGTTCCGCTCGATGTAGTAGGTGCATTTGTCCATTTCACGGGTCAGGGCTTCCAGTTGTTCGATGCCCACGATCCGGTTCAGTTTGCCGGCCATGGCGGCTTCTTCCTCCCCTACAGGGGGTAATTGACCGGTAGCTTGTATACGGATGGCAGTTTCCAGTACATGAATCACGTATCTGAGAAATTGTTTTTGCTTTTCCCGCCCGAGTTTGCTGATCTCCTCCACCCATTTGAATTGGGCGGCCGGACCGGTTTTTAAGATCGCATTCAGCCAATCGCGCAGGCGTTCCTGCCATCCTTCTTCGGCATGTTGCAACTGTTGCAGGGCTTCCCGGTAATTGCCGTCGGCGATTTGTGCAACTTGTTTTGCCAGAACAGGAGTGGTGGTTTGATTATCCAGCAGCGCCCGTTCGATCTCATTTGAGGTGAGCATGGGCAATCGGATCACCTGGCATCGGCTCTGGATGGTCGGTAATACGGCTTGTTCATTTTCAGTAACCAGCAGGAACAGGGTATCGGAAGGGGGTTCTTCGATGATCTTGAGTAATTTATTTCCTTCTTTCTCCAGCATTTCCGGCATCCAAAGGATCAGGATCTTGAATGCACTTTCAAAACTTTTGCGGCTGAGTTTTTTATTGATGTCCTCGCACTCGTACGTGGTGATCTTTCCCTGGCTGTTCTCTTTTTCTTTGATGCGTTCGATCCAGTCGTACAGATTACCGTAGGGTTGTTCTGTCAGAAACTCCCGAAACGAAACGACGAAGTCACTGCATTTGGGTCTGTCATTATTCTTCATGCTCACCGTCGGGAAGGTGTAGTGAATATCGGGATGCACGAAGGCGGCTGATTTCTTGCAGGGGGGGCAAAAGCCGCAGGAATCGGTGAGGAGTGGAGGGTTGAGGGTTGAGGGTTGAGACGGTTCCTCGCCAAACAGTCCGCCAGTTGACTCCGAAGATTTGGGTTGATGTTTCTCGCAGACCAGGTATTGGGCAAAGGCAAGGGCCAGCGGTAGTCCGCCGGTTCCTTCACGTGCCACCAGCATCAGGGCATGACTGATCCGATTCTGCTGATAGAGTCCGCGTAGCTTTTCCTTGAGCGACTCCTGACCGATGACCTGCGAAAATTGCATACGCGAATATAGTTGAGAGATGAAGGATGAAGGTTGAGATTTTTCATCTTTCACCCTTCAACGTTCAACTCTATTTTAGCCAATTCGTGATCTCTTCACTCATGGGCGCAGTCCGTGGGGAGAAGGTAGCGATCAGTTCGCCTTTTTCATCCAATAAAAATTTTCCGAAGTTCCAGGTGACCGGATTGTCGAATCCTTTTTTCTCTGCGGATTCTTTCAGGAATTTATAAAGAGGATGGATGTCGTTTCCTTTGACCGATACTTTCTCTGCCATGGGGAAGGTGACGCCGTAGTTCTTTTGACAGAAAGCCTTGATCTCGGAATTGCTTCCGGGTTCTTGTCCCATGAAATTATTCGCCGGGAAACCGACTATCACGAGTTTGTTCGCGTACTTTTTGTAGAGTTCCTCCAACCCTTCGTATTGAGGGGTGAGTCCGCAGCGAGAAGCGGTGTTCACGATCAGGATCTTTTTACCCTTGAATTTTTTGAAATCGATCGTTTCGCCATCCAATCCCTCAACCTGGAAATCATAGATAGATCCACTCAGTATAAAGGCAGACAGCAGGCTCATAAGTAATAGTTTCATCGTGTGACTTTTCGAGTTAACAATCCATTAGAAGGATGGTTGACTTATTGTTTTTCATAACAACCCAGATCGGGTAGTCCAGCCGCACGCGGGCGGCCATCGAGGTCGACCGTCAATCCCGTCAAAATGCCCGCATTCAAGGCCGGCGAACCCGTTCGTAAGCGGAAGTTGTAGTATCTGTTATTTGCTTGAATGGAATCAAACAAGGGCGACTGATTTTGTATCGCCTGGGTGACTGTTGCCAGCGCAGGAGCGGTTCGCATCTTCCATAAGACATTTCGAAAAATAGCTTGAAATGGTGCCGTTGAATTTTTTGACAACAGCACTTCGTCTTCTACCGTCCCGCCTTCACCCCAAAAAATACAGTTGGTGAATTGGGCGGTCAGCGGATCGGCGCGATTGTCGGAAAAATTGGTAACAGTCAGAACGGGTTTTTGGTGATCGATGTAGCGATTGGCATAGCTGACCATCGTGCAATGCGTGAACTGGTAATTACCGCCCCCGATCAATACCGCATTTTGTCCGCAATTACTGATCAGGCAATTTTCTGCTACGATGGATGTATTCAAGCCGATCAGTCCCGCATCGTATGCATTGTCGATCTCGCATTGTTCCAGTTTCAGTACGGGCGTACTACCGTTAGCGCCTTGTTGAGACACGATGGCTTGATAGGCCTGCTGAATCCTAGTATATCTGAAAATGTTATTGGTGGAACCGGGTTGAATATATATACCGGGCCAGGCGGCTGGAAAATTACGGTAGGGTTCATCGAGCCGGTCTCCTTGTAGGCGGATTCGTTGTGTTGGATCAGCCCCACCCAATGCTTGGATCGTTCCTTTCACGAGTATAGCCGCATCGGTACGCAAATAGAGTTGCGTACCGGGAGAAAGTGTAAGGGTTGCGTTGGGTTCAATGGTGAGTCCGCCCAGGATCACATAGGGTTTATCGTTTATCCATGTTTGTGACTGTGTGATCCGATGGTTTCGCAGGAAATGGGCGTTTCGTCCCCATGCTTCCAATTGGATCTTTTGAATCCGCCCGTTCAACTCGATCACCAGCGAGTCTCGTATCACAAAAGATCCGTTGATGCTATTGGGGTCGATGTTGACTTGCACCCAGCCGTATAGACTGTCTTTTTTCTCTACAACCAGGTTATCGAATCGGGTTCCGGTTCGACCGTTCAGGTTGAGTTTGAAAGGGGATTGGGTGCCGCCTCCGATACGCACGGAGGTGATGCGCAGGGCTTGATCATACTCATTCACCAATTGAAAGCTGCGGTAGGTGGATCCGGCCGTGACAAATACCGTATCGAATCGTAGTGTATCAGCTGACACTCGAAGACGTGCATCGGGGCTATTCAGGTATCCTTCTTTTGTACAGGCGTAGAGGAATAGGATCAGGAAGAATGACCAAAGTCGCATAGTATAAAAGTACGATTTGCCCATCAGCTGCCGGTTGACTCGGTGTGTGCCAGCGCAAAAAAGCTGAGGCGTACCTCCGGAATCTGCAAGAGTGTATGTCCTGCGGCCTCCAAGGTAGCACCGGTGGTGATTACATCATCTACCAGCAACAGGTGTTTGTTGGTTGCTCTATCCGTTCTTTTCAAACTGAATTTGCCCAGCATATTGTTCCATCGCTCTTCTCGATCTTTTCGTGTCTGTGTTTCCGTCGCGTGGTTTCTATACAATATGTCGTTCCAGACCGGAATGCCGCTGCTGATCGACAAGCCGGCACAGATCCGTTCCGCCTGGTTGTACCCTCTTTTACGTTGTTTATGCGAGTGAAGTGGTAAGGGGATCAGGGCATCGATCGGATGTTGTTCGTGCATGCTTTTGAGTTTCTTGCCTGCCAACATACCCAGATAGATTCCGATGCCGGGTCGGTGATGATACTTGAATTGGTGAAGTGTTTGTTGCAGGGTCGTTCCTTTTTTTAATGGGTACTCCGCTTTCACGTATTCAAGTTGGATGCGGCCCCAAAACATTTTTTCCAACTCATCGTGTTTACTTGTTTGGTATTGAGTTGCTTGCAATTCTGAGAGACACTGATAACAGATCGGTTGTTCGGGTCGCACGTTGTTGATCGCACAGGCAGCGCAAGTGCAAGGGAACAGCCAATCCAGGCATCCGTTCCACAGGGCGTATACATTCATCAGGAAAAAAGATATCGATAGAGATCTTCTACGCGGCTCATGGCCACTATCTCAATGCCGAATGTTGATTTTGTTAAGTTCTTCTGGTTGTATTTCGAGACGATGATCTTTTCGAATCCCAGCTTTTCCGCTTCGGCGATGCGTTGTTCGATTCGATTGACGGCTCGTATTTCGCCACTGAGTCCGACTTCTCCAGCAAAACAGATGGAAGAGGGTAGGGGTTGATCTTCATGTGAGGAGAGGAGTGCACAGAGCACGGCCAGGTCGGTGGAAGGGTCTTCGATCTTGAGTCCGCCTGCGATATTCAAAAACACATCTTTGTTTCCGAAGGGAAACCCGCCTCTTTTTTCCAGGACGGCTAGCAGTAGTTGTAATCGGCGCAGGTCGAATCCGGAGACGGTACGTTGGGGTGTTCCGTAAACGGAATGGGTGACGAGTGCCTGTACTTCAATGAGCAGGGGACGAAGTCCTTCTATTGTAGCCGCGATGGCAATGCCGCTGAGTTGTTCTTCTTTTTGTGTGATGAGGATCTCGCTTGGGTTCACAACACCGCGCATACCGCGATCGCTCATCTCATAGATGCCCAATTCGGCTGTGCTGCCAAAACGATTTTTCAGCGTGCGAAGAATACGATAGGCATAATGCCGGTCGCCCTCGAACTGCAATACGGTATCGACCATGTGTTCGAGCACTTTCGGTCCGGCGATGCTGCCATCTTTCGTGATATGCCCGATCAGGAATACAGGTATATTCGATTCTTTAGCGAAGCGTTGAAATTCAGCAGCACATTCTCGGATCTGCGATACGCTTCCGGGTGATGAATCGATGTGTGGGGTTTGCAGTGTTTGGATGGAATCGACGATCACCAGTTGAGGGCGGATGCGTTTGATCTCCAGGAAGATCTCATCGGTGGATGTTTCCGTGAGCAAGTAGAAATCATCGTTGTGTGCATTCAACCGATCGGCTCGCATTTTGATCTGTTGTTCCGATTCTTCTCCGCTCACATAG
>CANGZN010000112.1 GCA_947458625.1 Chitinophagaceae bacterium | reverse complement strand
TCCGTATCCGCCGCTGCCGCGCGGATTGCAATACACGACGCCATAACCTTGGCTGCAGAAATATTGGTATTCGTGCCACATGCTGGCTTCGCCTGGTCCCCACATGGATGAAGGCCCACCATGTATCTCGAGGAGTACCGGATATTTTTTTCCGTCTTCATAATTGATGGGTTTCATTACCCAGTATTCGATCGGCTGATTGAGTTCGTTGTAGAAAATATGTTTCTCCGGGCGGCTGATCTTTTTGGAGGCGATCCACGTGGTGTTCAGATCGGTGAGTCGTTGTGCTTTTTCGCCATTGAGTTCGCTGCGGTATAACTCGAATGGACTTTCAATATTGGTTTGTACGTATACCAATTGTTTGGGTTGGACCTCGAGTTGGGAGATGCCATCATTATTGCCGGTGATGGGTACGATCTTCTGTGTGTTGATGTCGAGTCGATAGATCGGAGCGGCGCCGTTCGATTGTGCTGTGAAGTAGACCGACTTTTCATCAGGGCTCCAGCGCAGGTTGTTTTTGCTTCGGTCGAACGGATAGGTTTTGAATTGCGTTGGGTTATCGATCGGGGCGATGCAGAGCTCAGCGATCTGTAATCCCTCTTCGGGTGCGCGCAGAAAGGCTATCGATTTTCCACTCGGAGAAACGCGCAGGTTGCTGTATTGTGTTTCCGCTCCGTTCAGCAGTGTTGTCCATTTGCCATCGGTACTGAGCCTGCGAATCTGGTTGCCGCGGGATCGGTCGGGGTGTTGTATAGAATCGATCTGTGTGATGATCAGCATATCTCCACTCGGCAGATACTGAGCGTTGCCGTAGCGAAAGAATCCGCGGGTGAGGGCTTGTGGTTTAGAATCGGTATTCAGTTCGAGTTGATAATAGTGATTGAAGGAGAGTGCGGGATTGACGTTGGCTTCGTCCTGAAAATTCAGCCGGTGAATAACAGTCGCTTTTTGATCAGCGGCGTTTTTATCAAGATAGGCGCGGATCTGTTCAAGAGAACCATTGGGATCGGGTTTGGCCGTGTTGGCTGTTTCCGGATAGCCCGGGCGTTCGGAGGGCCAGGTGGGCGGTTGTTTGCCGGGATTGAGGGCGGAGTCGTTCAGCAGGTCGTTGTATCCGACGCCGGAGGAGAAGAGGATTTTATTTCCGTCGGCACTGAATTGTGGATTGCTTGCGCCGTATTTGTGGGTGGTGAGTTGTCTGGCTTCGCCGCCTTGAAGGGGGAGTAAAAAGATCTGTGGTTTGTTATCGGCGTTGCGGATGAAGGCTATTTGTTTGCCGTCGGGACTCCAAGCGGGTTGACCGGCATTTTCTTTGGAGGTGAGTTGAATGGGTTGGGATTTTCCGCTCAGGTCGGACAGCCAGAGTTGGTTGATGTAGTTGTATTCTTCTCCTTTGGGTTCGATGGCGGTAACCACATAAACAACCTGTTTGCCATCGGGACTGACCGCGATCGAGCCGATGGAACGGATCTTGGTGAGGTCGGTGACCCGCATGGGTTCGTTTCCGTTTTGGGCGAACACGGGCAGGTACAGAAACAGGCAGATGATCCGGATCAAACGCATGGTGTGGGGATTTATGGCCTAAAATACGAAAGGAACGGGTGGGTCGCGATGATCTTGGTTCTTTGTTACCTTTGCCACATGTCGGAAACAGCGATTCAGCCTTTATTGACAGCCAAAGATTTTGCCACGGACCAGGAAGTACGTTGGTGTCCGGGTTGCGGCGATTATTCCATCCTGGCCCAGGTACAGAAAGTGATGCCCACGTTGGGGATCCCTCGGGAAAATATTGTTTTTATTTCCGGTATCGGTTGTAGCAGCCGTTTTCCGTATTACATGAATACATTCGGGATGCACTCGATCCATGGAAGAGCGACGTCGATCGCTTCCGGATTGAAAGCTTCTCGTCCCGATCTCAGCGTATGGATCATCACGGGTGATGGAGACAGTTTGAGTATCGGCGGAAATCATACCATCCACCTGCTTCGCCGGAACTTCAATGTGAATATTTTGATGTTCAATAATCAGATCTATGGTCTGACTAAAGGACAATATTCCCCTACTTCGGAAGAACACAAGATCACGAAGAGTACACCGATGGGTAGCATCGATCATCCGTTCAATCCCGCTGCTTTGGCCTTGGGTGCCGATGCCACCTTCGTGGCGCGTTCGATGGACCGTGATCCCAAGCATTTGCAAGCGATGTTACTTCGTGCGCATGGGCACAAGGGATCTTCTTTCCTGGAGATCTATCAGAATTGCAACATCTTTAATGATGGGGCTTTTGAAATCTTCACGGAGAAAGGAACCAAGCTTACCGAGACCTTGATCTTGGAGCAAGGTCAGCCACTCGTATTCGGAGCGGAGAAAGAAAAAGGTATTCGCCTCAATGGATTGAAGCCGGAAGTGATTTCATTCGCGGATGGATTCAGTGCCGATGATTGCTGGATACATGATGAAACGGATTTGTATAAAGCGCAGATACTGACTCGTATGTTCGATGACCCGAATAAAGAGGGTCATTTCCCTCGCCCCTTCGGTGTGTTCTATGCCACCGAGCGCGTTTGCTATGAAGACCTGATGGCTGAGCAACTCGCTGTGGCGGAGAAGAACAAGCAGCCCGATTTGGATGCGTTGTTGAGAGGGAAGGAAGTATGGGAGATTAGTTGAGGGCCGCATGTTATTACGCATTCATCCAAAAGATCCGCAGCCGCGGTTGATCCGTCAGGCGGTTGACATCCTCCAAAAGGGCGGGGTGATCATTTATCCGACCGATACGGTGTACGGGATCGGATGTGATATTTTACAAGCGGAGGCCATTGAGCGCATTTGTCGGATTAAAGGCATCTTACCGAGCAAAGCCAATCTCTCTTTCATCTGCAACGATCTTTCGCATTTGAGTGAGTATGCAAAACCGATCTCCACGCCCACCTTCCGATTATTGAAAGAACATTTACCGGGTCCGTATACATTCATTCTCCCAGCCAGCAAGTTGGTGCCTCGTATTTTACAAAGTAAAAAATCCACGATCGGGTTGCGTATACCCGACAATGCTATTGCTCAGGCATTGGTACGTGAGTTAGGTCGCCCTATTTTAAGTACATCTCTTCCCGGCGAGTTGATTGAAGACACCACCGATCCGGATGTGATGTATGAGAATTTCGGAAAGCAAGTGGATGCTGTGATCGACGGCGGCATCGGCGGTATGGTTCCGTCTACCGTGATCGACTGCGCGGAGGAGGAACCCGTTGTTATTCGCGCGGGCGCGGGGGAATGGGCGTTGGGGTAGAAGGGTGGGGGATGAAAGGTGAAGGATGAATTTTTTATACTCCGAATATTTATGCTAAATATTTATTCAAAAGATAATCAGTGTACGATTTATCTGCTCTGACGGTTGGGTGAATAGGGGCTATGCCCGATAATTTTTTTATTGCAGGTGATATTTTAACTGTTGCTTTTTTCGCCTTTTTTTGATTTGTTCTATTTTTCATTTGGCACTCATTGAAATCAAAAGTAAGATTAAAATAACGGCAACTGCCCCGGCAGGATCTGAAAGCTTTTACGATGATGTGGGGTGAGTCCGTGTACTTCCAGTGCTTTTCGGTGGGTGGCGGTGCCGTAGCCTTTGTTGCGGTTCCACTGGTATTGCGGAAATTCTTCGTGGATGCGATACATGTATTCGTCGCGGTAGGTTTTCGCCAGGATACTGGCAGCGGCGATGGACGCGAATTTCCCGTCGCCCTTGATCACGCAGGTGTGCTGGATTTTGGGATAGGGCTTGAAGCGATTGCCATCGATCAATAAAAATTCCGGTTTCTTTTTGAGGGTAGCGATGGCGCGGTGCATGGCAAGATAGCTGGCCTGCAGGATGTTGATACTGTCGATCTCTTCGACGGAGGCTGAGGCCACGGTGAAGGCGATGGCTTCTTGTTCAATGATGGGTCGGAGCAGCTCACGATTTTTTTCGGAGACCTGTTTCGAGTCGTTCAGCAGGGGGTGATGGAAATCGGCTGGGAGGATCACCGCCGCGGCGAATACCGGTCCGGCATAGCAGCCTCTTCCGGCTTCATCGAGGCCGGCTTCGCGTCGATTCTTTTTTAGGTGAGGGGCGAGCACATCCAAAGGTGTAAAAAATTAAACAGATGGATGCTACCTGCGGTGGCGAGTTAACTTTGCGGCATGAAAGAGAATTCGTTAGTTCGGTCAGATCGTCCGGTGCGGATCTGGTTGTGGGTCGGTATCGGCATGATCATCGTGCAGGTGTTGCTGGGCGGGATCACCCGATTGACGGGCAGCGGATTATCGATAACGGAGTGGAACGTGGTGACCGGGACCTTTCCGCCCCTGAGTGAATCGGAGTGGCTGGTGGAGTTTGATAAGTATAAAGCAACGCCTCAATATGTATTGCTGAATTCGGATTTCACGCTGGGTGAATTCAAATACATTTTTTTCTGGGAGTGGTTTCATCGGTTTTGGGCACGGTTGATCGGTGTGGTGTTTTTGATTCCGTTCCTCGTGTTTTTATTCCAGCGTCGGTTTACCAAGGAGATGGTGCGACCGATGATGATCTTGTTTCTGCTCGGGGCCTTACAAGGGGCCGTGGGATGGATCATGGTAGCGAGCGGACTCACCGGTGAGGCGATCTATGTGAAGCCGACAAGACTGGCTTTGCATTTTCTGTTTGCACTCGGACTCTTTGCATACACGTGCTGGTTTGCGATCGATCTGACAGTTGGACGTAAGAATATCATCGCTGATAAAAATGTTCCGCGACTGACCATCGGACTCATCGCTTTGTTAGTGATCCAATTGGGATTCGGTGCGTTGATGGCGGGTCATAAGGCGGCGACGGCCGCACCGACCTGGCCGGATATCAATGGGGCGATGACCCCTGAGGCGATGTGGCGTTCGGAGTGGGGCATCTTGAATTTTCTGGAGAACAAGATCTTCATCCATTTTGTGCATCGGAACTTGGCCTATTTGATTTTGATCGGCGTTATTATTCTTTCGGTCAGATTATATCAGCTGAAAAATCAATCCTCCCTTTTAGCACGTACTTGGTGGTTGTCATTATTTATCGTTACGCTACAGGTGGTATTGGGGATCGCTTCTGTGTTGTTGAGTTTGCAGATCGTTCCGCGTACCTGGGGCGCATTCGAGTGGGCCGCGCAGTTGCATCAGCTGGTGGCGATGTTTTTACTGATGAGTTTGGTGGGGGTGGGGTATTTGGTGAGGGGACGATAAGACGAAAAG
>CANGZN010000111.1 GCA_947458625.1 Chitinophagaceae bacterium | reverse complement strand
GCGATGATCATCAATAACATACCGATCTTGATCGTCATCAGAATATTCTGCGCCCGAGAACTCATGCGAAGCCCTTGCCGGTTGATCAGATAGAAAGCGATGATCGCCACTGAACTCAACAGGGCCTTATCGATGTCAGTCCATTCACCCGGAAATAATTTCAGAATGTATCCGCTTCCGATCAAAGCCACTCCACTCAAACTGGCAGCATTACTTACGAGTATCAGGCAATTGATGGCGAAGGCGATGCTGGGGTGATAGGTTTGTGCAAAAACTTTATAATAGCCGCCGGTCACCGGATACCGGCTGCCGATTTCTGCATAGGTCAGTGCCCCGCAGAGTGCTACAAATCCGCCTACGAGCCACGCAGAAAAATAAACAGAAGGTGCAATGGCATCTTTGGCACTGGTGGCAGCCGTGCGAAAGATCCCCATCCCGATCACCAGACCGATCACGATCATGGTGAAGGAGTAGAGATTGAGTTTGTTATTCGATTGCATGAGGGGAAGATACAACGTCTGACGGAGTCAGACGGGGTTGAGGGATGAAGGGTGAAGGGTGAAGGGTGAAGGGTGAAGGGTGAAGGGTGAAGGGTGAAGGGTGTTTATACAAATCTCGACTTTCTAAACTTACTCAACTATCTAAACCACCTAAACCAGTTCTCCAATGTGTAAAACTTACTGTCGATTTCCAAAACCTCGACCCTACATTCGTATTCGCTTCGGTTTCCCGGAAGGGAATGAAAAGGGAAGATCAGTCCAATGCTGACGCTATCCCCGTAGCTGTGAGCTCCGCAACGTTTCGGTCGTAAAGCCACTGTCGATCCAACGACGGGAAGGCGACCTAAACAGGAGTAAGCCAGAAGACCTGCCAGAGCGATCAAACCATTCAGCTTTCGGGAGAAAAGCGTGAAGATCGGGACGTGTCGGGCACATCCCTTTTTTCTCATTTCCAACCTGAAGGCAGTCAACCTAAAAACTTTTTCCCATGAAAAAGAACTTTTTGCTGTTGGCTGCTCTCATTAGCAGCCATCTACTCGTTGCGCAACGCGACACTACCACCCTCGAAGCCGCCGTGGTTACCGCCACCAAATTCGAACGCAAACAAACGGAAACCGGCAAAGTACTTTCCGTCATCGACCGCGCCACGCTCGAGCGCAACGGAGGAAAAACATTGGGCGAAATGCTCAACACGGTAGCCGGCGTACAGATCATCGGCGCCAATAACAATCCGGGCACGAATAATCTTGTCACCATCCGCGGTGCCGCCGCAGGCAATACCCTCATCTTATTGGATGGCGTACCGGTGAACGACCCTTCCGTGATCACCAACTATTTTGATATCAATTTCATTCCCATCGATCAGATCGAGCGCATCGAAATACTCAAAGGGGGGCAATCCACTCTGTACGGATCCGATGCCGTCGCCGGTGTGATCAACATCATCTCCCGTAAACCCGGCAATAAAAAGGCAACCGTGAATGGCCTATTCAGCTATGGCAGCTGGGAAACACTCAGTCAGAATATCGGGATCGCAGGAAAAACCAAATCGCTCGACTACAGCATTCAGTACACACATACCAACAGTGAAGGATTCTCCAGCGCAGTCGATTCAACCGGAACCCTTGAATTCGGCAACAACGGATTCGATCAGCACGCGATCAGCAGTCGATTTAATTTTCAGCTGGCCCCGGGCTGGCAACTGCAATTGCAGCACCGATATAGCAGTTACCAGGTCGACCTAGATGCGGCCGGCTTCACCGATGAACGCGATTACACATCCGATAATTATAACAGTCAGTACGGGATCGGACTCTACCGTCAACATAAATACGGACAGATCCGCCTGAACTATCTTTTCAACCGGGCACGTCGCGATTATCTGGATGACTCTACCTACAAAAGCAGTCCGTTCACCGACCGCATTGAAAGCCGCTATGTAGGCAATACGCATTTCATCGAGGGATACGGACAATGGAAAATAAAAGGATTCGATCTGTTGACCGGTGGCGATGTTCGTATCAATCAGACAGAGCAGTGGTACTGGTCTACCGGACCCTTCGGGCCATACGCACCCGCTCCACTCAATGCCTCGATGAAACAATTCAGCCCGTATGTATCGTTACTCGCTAAAAAAGGAAAATGGAATTGGGAAATCGGTGGCCGAGTGAACCTGCACTCCGAATACGGATCCAATTTCAGTTTCACCTTCAACCCGGCTTATCGCTTCAATAACGAGCTGAGAAGCTTTGTGAATGTGTATACTGCCTTCAAGACGCCGACGCTTTATCAATTATTCGATGCCTTCGCCGGCAATCCGGATCTGTTACCCGAGCAATCGCTGGTGGCGGAAGGAGGAGTGGAATGGAAAAAGTCCAACGGCTTCCGTTCGCGGGTGGTCGGATTTTTCCGCAACACTGAAGACGCGATCGTTTACACGTACAACCCCAGCACCTTCGCCGCGGCCTATCGAAATGTGAGTCGTCAATTGAACTACGGCGCCGAACTGGAAGGAAGCTATCAAACCGGTAAGTGGAATTTCTCAGCAAATTATACCTACACCAATGGAAGTATCCGTGCTGCGTACGACGGAACAGGTGCGCCGATCGGCAAGGACACCAGTTATTTCAACCTGTATCGTATTCCCAAACATGCCATATTCGGTGAGGTTGGATATCGGCTGAACAAGGCCATTTATCTGCAGATGCAAATGCGATATCTGGGCGCGCGCGAGGAGTTTATTTACGGAAGCACACCGGCTACGATGGATGCGTATGGACTCATCGATCTGTATGGTGAATACAAATTCACCTCACAGTCCCGTTTGTTCATCGACCTCAAGAACATCACTGATACTGTTTATGAGGATATCCGGGGATATAATACGAGGAGGAGGAATTTTGTAGTAGGATTTAGATTCGCGTTGTAGCGCGAAGTTGAGATAGTTTAGAAAGTTGAGAAATATTATAGTTATTTTACTCCACCATCTAAACTCTCTCAACTCTCTCAACTACCTAAACTTCCTAAACGATGCTCTCGTTCAATCTCCAGGAATTCCTCACCCTAGCCTTCACGCTCTTTGCGGTGATCGATGTTGTGGGTTCGGTGCCGATGCTGATCAGCATCAAGCAGAAAATGGGACATATCAATGCGGCCAAAGTGACCCTCATTTCGGGCGCCTTGATGGTATTGTTCTTTTTCATCGGCAAGCCCTTCCTGAAAATGTTGGGCGTCGATATCAGGTCTTTTGCGGTGGCGGGTTCGATCGTGATCTTCATACTCGGACTGGAAATGATCCTCGGTATCGAGTTTTTCAAAGCCGATAAAGACACCCCTTCTGGTACGGTTGTACCCATCGCCTTCCCCTTGATCGCCGGAAGCGGAACCCTCACCACCATCATGTCGCTCAAGGCAACCTTTGAGCGTCAGGATAAGAATGAATACATGATCTTGCTGGCGATCCTGGCGAACCTGATCGTGATCTTCACGGTCATCCGCTCCTTGAACTGGATCGAGAGAGCCTTGGGGAAAGCCGGCCTGATGGCCGTCCGTAAATTTTTCGGCGTCATCCTGCTCGCCATCGCGGTAAAAGTATTCGCCACGAACGTCTCCGGATTGATCAGATGATACCATGGAACCTTAGTTACCCATCCTGCTCAACTATCTAAACAGAAAATCTCATTAAGTATAGAAATATAGATGTGCTGTTATCTCAACTTTCTAAACTCGATAAACTCTCTAAACAAAAAAATCCCACCGATCGGTGGGATTTTTTTTAGTAGCCTCGCCTAGAATCGAACTAGGATCTGGAGCTTCGGAAACTCTTATACTATCCATTGTACTACGAGGCCGAAGAATCGCAAATTTAATCAAGAACTTGCTAGGCTTCAAAATCAATCTATAGCTGAATATCATTCAAAAACTGTGTTTTTTGACTCATATACATTAGATGTATGCCAAAAAAGTGAGTTTTTGACTTGCGTTTGGATAACCACCGTGGATTCAATTAAAAATCACCCCCATCGCGGCCCGCATAAAAGGGAGGGTCGGAAGCGAAGCGATCAACTTCAACTCTTCACCCAAAGCCGACTCATTGTCTAAAAACGCAAACACTCGCTGCACCGGATTGCGGGCGAATAACCTAGAAAATACTCGGTCGCCCGGCCAATACCCTTTCGCTAACACATCCAATAACACCCGGTCATAAAACATGAATCGAGCAGCATCAGTAGGTAGATCCTGCAATGATTTTCCGGAAAGAAGCGCTTGGGCGATCAGATCCGACCGCTTCTGGATGAACTGAAAGGTATAACCACTGGAAGCTTTGGTCTGTCCACCCGCCGTACCGATTTGATACATACCGTTTCGATAAAACGGGAATGACTGTCCCGTCATCGGAATCACCCCGAACTCCTCCTCGATCACTTTATGCGAACCGATCTTTAAAAAACGATCCATGTATTCATCCAACCCCTGATCATACTGCTCCGTTGTCAACAACCGATCCGTAAACAAAGTGTACTCCACCAAAGCCTTCCGCGTCGTCAACGGCAACACATACGCGAAGGTGGTACCATGACCCTGATCGACCCGAAAATCCATCAAGGTCGCCTTACCCGGATCGAAAAAATCTTGCGCTGTCTCCACCACCCGTCCTTTGAAATGCTGCAACAAATGCGTCGCTTTCGGATCCTTATCGGCAGGATCATATAAGGAACTGAATACGATCGGCGCCAGCTGCTTTATGCTATCCAGCGAACTCACTTCCTCATACCGAAACTCCACCTGCGGAAACTTCTCCAACACCCCCATGCAATACCGGTAAAAATCGATCCCACGGATCATTTTATACCGATATGGTGCGAGTGATAGATCTGAAGAAAATTCTTGGCTATAGAAACCAACTGTATCCCAGGTATGATGCACCACCTCTTCAAAATATCCCTCGCCCTTCTCCCAAAAACACCAGGTACGATCGTTCAGCGTCTTAGCCGATCGTTCGTACACCAATACTTTCTTATCGGATAAATAACCTGCGTTCGCCAGCCGCACCAACAGACTTAAGCTGGCACAACCCGCTCCCAGAAAAACTAGGTCGTATGAAGTGGATGAACTCAAAATGAAACTGAAGGATGAAAATTACTCCTTCTCCGCGGCATATTGCACTTTGGCATTGCCCGCCATCAGGGCCTTATCCCGCTTCACCTTATCCCAATACTTCTTCGCCACGTACAAGAAACCGAAACTCTCTCCACGATCCTTGCTCAAATGCTTGTGATGCATCTTATGCGCCCAACGAATGGCCCGCACATAGGTGTGATTGCTG
>CANGZN010000110.1 GCA_947458625.1 Chitinophagaceae bacterium | reverse complement strand
TCAAGTGATCCGTGTGAAATTTGAACAGCATTTGCATCTTCTACTCAAATCAATCGCATGGAAGTAAATAAAATACTGGCTGCCGATCTGCTGGACCTCATCTTCGAGGGTCGTAACAAGGACTACGGAGCCTATCTGTTGCGGCGCACTTACACGAAGCGTATCCGGGTAGCCTTGGCGATCACCATCGCCACCGTTGCTCTGTTGCTTCTTTTGTTCTTCCTCGTAAAAGGAAGCGAAAACGACTCCGAGCTAGTCAAGCAGACCGAAATGACCATCCAGGAGGTCAAGCAGGAAGAGAAAAAAGAGATTCCACCACCACCGCCTCCTCCGCCACCGAAGCAGGAGCCACCTAAAGTGGAGATGAAGCAATTCACGCCCCCCATCATTAAAAAGGATGAGGAGGTAGAGAAGCCACCACCCCCACAAGAAGAGCTCAAGGAAGCAAAGATCGATGTGGTGAACCAAGAGGGTATCAAAGACGAAGGGATCGTACAACCAGTTGTGGATGGCGGTACTCAGATCGTCGAAGAAAAAGTGGACGACAACATGATCTTTGAAAAAGTAGAGATCGAAGCGTCCTTCCCGGGTGGAGAGGCCAAATGGTGCCAATACCTAGAGCGCAACCTGTCTTCCTTCAACCCTGCCGATGAAGGCGCGCCTTCCGGCACCTATACCACGTACGTGCAGTTCGTGGTCGATAAAGAAGGAAACATCAGTGACGTTCGTGCCCTCACGAATCACGGTTATGGAATGGAAGATGCCGCTATGCGTGTCATCAAAAAAGGACCCAAGTGGAACCCTGCCATTCAAAACCAGCGTCAGGTAAAGGCTTATCGCAAACAGCCCATCACCTTCCGCGTGGAAGAGCAATAGTTCCTGCAAACTCATCGCGAATCCCCTCCTCGGAGGGGATTTTTTATTGGGTTAACTTCGCCACCATGCAAGCCCCTGATTGGAAGGACACCATAGTGGCACTGGCTACGCCTCCAGGTGCCGGAGCCATCGGAATCATCCGATTAAGCGGAGATAAGTCTTGGCAGATCGCCAATGCTCTTTTTGTGAGTAAAGATCTGCTCCAGCAATCATCCCATACGCTGCATGTGGGATTGCTCACCCATGAGCATAAAACCCTGGATGAGTCGGTCGTGTCGTTATTTCGTTCACCCCGTTCCTATACAGGAGAAGATGTGGTCGAAATTTCCTGTCACGGTTCCGCCTTTGTCCTCCAATCGGTTCTGACGGCCTGTACCCAGTTAGGCGCTCGGTTGGCCAAACCCGGCGAGTTCACACAAAGAGCATTTCTCAACGGAAAAATGGACCTTGCTCAGGCAGAAGCCGTAGCCGATCTGATCGCCTCCCAAACACAGGCCGCCCAACGAACCGCTCTTCATGCACTACGCGGCGGGTTCTCTTCCGATCTCAAACAATTGCGGGAACAACTCATCACCTTCTCTGCGCTGATCGAACTGGAACTTGATTTCTCCCAGGAAGATGTCACGTTCGCCGACAGGGCACAATTGCGATCACTCATCGAGACCTTGAAGGTCGCGACCCGCCAATTGCTGGATTCATTCCGCCTCGGCAATGCTGTCAAACAGGGGGTGAGTGTTGCCATCGTTGGAAAACCCAACGCAGGGAAGTCAACCTTGCTCAACGCGCTCCTCAATGAAAATCGGGCCATTGTCAGTGATATTCCCGGCACCACGCGTGATACCATCGAAGAATGTATTCAGCTCGACGGACTCTTATTTCGTTTTATTGATACGGCCGGCATCCGAGCAGAGACGGATGATGTTATCGAAGCGGCCGGCATCGCTCGCAGTCGGGAAAAGATACGCAGTGCCGATTGGGTGATCTATCTGTTTGACGGTCGGGAGGATCTTACTGAAGTGCTGGATTGGAAAACCGAAGCGGAACAAGCCGGATTGAGTTTTCTACTCGTTGCCAACAAGTCAGACCTGATCAGCGGCGAATTGCCAGCAGATATCATACCCATTTCCGCACTGCACCGCACGGGCCTGGATCCATTGAAGAAAACCTTATTTGAGAAAGTCGTGGGTGCGGAGGCCTTGCCCGATATGACGTTGGTTACGAACGCCCGGCATCTCGATTCCTTACAGCGGTTGGCAGCTGCACTGAAGGATATCGAGGATGGAATGGATGCTCATATACCAGGTGACCTGCTTGCACTCGATATTCGTCGTGGACTACAATACCTGGGCGAGATCACCGGCGAGATCACCCACGAAGATCAGCTCGATTATATCTTCAGCAAGTTCTGTATCGGAAAGTAACTCACGCTACTTGAACAAAAGGATCAGCCGGTTGTATTCAGAAAAATATTTCCGGGCTGATGGATCGTCTGCAATTTTTTGAAAAAGACATATTGGACATGGAGTCCAGAAAGCGTGCCGCCTTCATGAATTCCCTGACTGGTTTTAAAAGCGCTTCCTTAATCGGAACCATGGATTCCGGTGGCAACACCAACTTGGCGATCTTCAGTTCGGTCATTCACTTGGGCTCCAATCCGGCTCTCATTGGATTTGTGAACCGCCCCGATACCACAGCGCGTCACACGCTGGAGAACATTCAATCCATGAAGCAGTATACCATCAATCATATTCACAGGGAGATTTTTTTGAAGGGACATCAGACATCTGCGCGATATCCCAAAGAAGTGTCAGAGTTTGAAGCGGTGGGACTAACCCCTGAATTTTCAACCGGCTTTCAAGCACCCTTTGTCAAAGAAAGCCGGATCAAATATGGCATGGAATTCGTGGAAAGTCACCCGCTGAAAATCAATGGAACAATTCTGGTGATCGGCAAGGTTGTTTCGGTATCGGTGCCTGCGGCTTGTGTGGCTGAGGATGGGTCTATCGATGTTGAAAAGGCAGACACGATAACGATTTCTGGATTAGACGGGTATCATGCGACGCAACGCCTGGCCAGACTTTCCTACGCGAAGCCCGATCAATCACCGACTCAAATCACGGATTGATCCAATGACCACGCTACCTATCGATCAAATCCCAACGAGTTCGAGCCCGGCGTCGGTTCCGGTCAAACCGATGCCCGCCTCATTTACGGATTCAGATAAGGACCGGATCATTCAGATGGCCTGGGAAGATCGAACGCCGTTTGAGGCCATCGAAATGCAGTTTGGCTTGAAAGAAAAAGACGTCATCGATTTCATGCGCGCGAACTCCCTGCCATCCAGTTTTCGTATGTGGCGTAAGCGCATGAATCGTCGAGTCACCAAGCATCGAAAACTCAGAAACGGGTCGGTGAGTCGGTTCAAATGTACACGTCAGCGGGAGAGCGGAAACAAGATCGCCAAGCGATAACAGAAGTAGAATTTCAGCGGTTTGATCAGCCACGCCGGATGATTTTTATAGAGTACATTCGTTCGTCATCCGACTCTTATCGATCTGTTTCATGTGTATGCAAATCCAGGAGATCATCTTACTGATCGTTGTGACTGTTGGGGGGATTGGTCTCCTGATCGGCTATGTTTTTTATCCGCTTTTTCTTCTTTTATCCTCCAAGCGTAGACCCCCATCTACTCCAGTATCACTATCAACTTCGGCAACCTTGATCATCCCGGCCTGGGAAGAACGGGAGCTTTCAAAAAAGATATCAAACACACTTTCACTTGACCGAAATGGAATCGATCTTCAGATCATCGTGATCACAGATGAATATCCTCCATCGTCTCTGTCTTCCGAAATTACCTGGATCACGGAATCAACCCGAGCGGGTAAATCCGTTAGCATCAACCGGGCCATGGAGCAGGTGAAAACACCGTTCGTCATTTTTACAGATGCCAACACCTTTTTGAAAACGGATGCACTTCAGCATCTTCTGCACCCATTTACAGATCAGTCGGTAGGAGCCGTTTCCGGAGAGAAGCGTGTACGTAGTGGTCAAGCTCGTTCGGTGGGGGAACAGCTTTATTGGCGTTATGAATCCTTCCTAAAGCAGTCTGATGCAAGCTCGCATAGTGTTATCGGAGGGGCAGGGGAGTTATTCGCCATACGAACACTATTATTTGAATCCTTACCGCAGGACTGTTTGCTCGATGATCTCGAGATCTCATGGCAGGTGATCCGAAAAGGATATCGCATTGCGTATGCGCCCTCGGCGCTAGCCACTGAATCTGCCTCGGCCAATCTTCACGAGGAGTCGAAGCGAAAGATCCGAATGGCAGCCGGGGCCTATCAATTTTTGGATCGACACTCGCTGAAGGATTTGTTTTCCGTATCGCCGGTCTATGCGATGCAGTTTATGTTTCGCAAGTGGTTCCGTTGGGTGCTGGCGCCCATCTTTTTGTTCCTGTTGTTGCTCGGAACGATCGGGTTGATTTTTTTTGAGACATCAGGCCCGTTGCAGCCCCATCTTACTTGGATGCTGGGTGTGTTTTGGTGTGCAGGGCTGATTGGGTGGGGCTTGCAGCAAGCAGGTGTTCGGATCAGTTGGTTGGAAGCTCCTTTTTATTTTTTGTTCATGCACTATTGTCAGATAAGGGGATGGTTGCGGTATCGTTTCGGAAAACAGTCTAGTGTCTGGGAAAAGTCCGAGCGCGCATCCTTGCCGTAGGGAAGCTCGTTGTTACATTTGTAAAAATCACTGCTCATCGCTGTCGATCATTCCATACTAACCTCTTCGATCGAATTCCTGAAGGGAGTCGGGCCGCTTCGTGCCGACATATTGAAGAAAGAGCTGAATCTGTTCACCTTTCACGATTTGTTGCAACATTATCCATTTCGGCACATCGACCGTACGCGGCTTCATGCTATCCAGGATCTGCATCCGCAATCAGAGTTTGCACAGGTATCCGGTAGTTTGATCTCATTCGAGGTGGTCGGACAAAAATCAGCGAAGCGATTGGTGGCACAACTGCGAGATGCAACCGGTCAATTGGAATTGACCTGGTTTCAGGGACTGAGTTGGGTACAGAAGATCTTGCAGACAGGCAGACCTTGCCTGGTGTATGGACGTGTCAGTTTTTTTAATGGCCGGCCTCAGATGGTTCACCCTGAATTGGAATGGATCGATCCGGATCAGCCTGTCATTCGAAACTTTCTCGAGCCGATCTACTCCACCACCGAAAAACTAAAGGCGAAAGGCTTAGGCGGAAAGGCGCTTGGAAAACTGACTCGACAACTTTTTGCCCAGATACGACCGGCCGACTTACCGGAAAATTTACCGGATGCATTGATGCGGCAGGAGGGACTGATCTCCCGTTGGGCAGCGCTTCAGCAGATCCATTTTCCGGCCGACCCATCCCAATTTGAATCGGCCGTCAAGCGCATCAAGTTTGAAGAACTCTTTGTAGCACAACTTCGAATGAACCTGCTTCGGTTGCAGCGAC
>CANGZN010000109.1 GCA_947458625.1 Chitinophagaceae bacterium | reverse complement strand
GATCTCAGGGTTCGTGAGGGCAACTCCCAATTGATCAAATCGGGCTTGTATGGCTTCTAAACGGTCTAACATGTAAGGCGGGCAAAACTATGAAGATTACCTTTGCTGATTACAATGAACCTACGCAAATTCCAGGCCGACGAATTGTTCGACGGTAAAACACTACACCGTAACAAAGTCCTGATCACCGACGAATCAGGAACGGTTATCGATGTGGTAGAGGCAATGGATGCCGGACCGGACGTATCGATGCATAAAGGAACGCTGGTACCCGGACTCATAAACGCACATTGTCACCTAGAGTTGAGTCACCTCAAAGACGTTATCCCCCCTCACACCGGACTCATCGAATTCCTCTGCTCTGTTGTCACCAAAAGAGGATTTGATCCCGCCGTCATTCAAGAAAAGATCCGACTCGCTGAAAAAGAGATGTACGAGAACGGAATCGTAGCAGTCGGCGACATCGGTAATACCGCGGATACTGCCGCTGTGAAAAGCAATAGCCGGATCCGCTGGCAGAATTTCACCGAAGTACTGAGCTTCACCGATGAAAAGGCAGATGCTTCCGTAGAACATTATCTGCAAGTGGCGAACGAACTCAAAGCATCCCTTCAAACATCATCGATCGAACACCGCACCGCCATCGTTCCGCATGCGCCTTATTCAATCTCCCCCCGAACCTTCGAATTGATCAACGAGGCCACGGCGGGCGAGGTGATTTCACTTCACAACCAGGAACATCCAGCAGAGGACGATCTCTACAAAACCGGACAAAGCGAATACCTGCGTCTGTTTCAGATTTTTGGAATCAACACCTCTCCATTCCCCATCACCGGTAAATCGGCCCTTCGTTCCGTACTGCCGTATTTCACGAAGGGACAAACCATCTTTCTCGTACACAATACCAGTACACCGGAGGAAGATATCCTTTGGGCAGAGACGCATGCCAAACAAAACGGTTTGACACTCGTCTGGTGCATTTGCATCAATGCCAACTTGTACATCGAGAATAAAGTGCCCCCGATCGAAAAACTGATCAAACATGGTTGTCACATCGCACTGGGCACCGATAGCTACAGCAGCAACTGGCAACTCAGTATCGCAAAAGAAATGCAGTCCATCCGCACCCATTTCCCATCGATCGATCCGGTCAATATTTTACAATGGGCCACCTCCTCCGGTGCATCCGCCCTACGATGGGATGATGCACTCGGCCATTTCCAAAAAGGCAGAAAGCCGGGCATTGTTCTTTTATCCGAAAAATGGGAAACAAGCCAACGATTACTCTAAGATCGAACGCAATACGGGCAAACTGCGCAGGCTTCCGAAATCTGATTGATGTAACTGATAATAACCCTCCATCGATTGCAGCAGCCGACGTCGAACGTCCCGATTCAAACGCAATTCTGCCAACTCACGTGGATGCATTACCCGTAACAATTGCAAGATGACCGCTGCATCTGCCGGTGATAAATGATCAGGATGGATCGGTTGCTCAGCAACAAACCTTCCTTCCCGAAGATCCAACCAGCAATTATCCTCGACCCGATCATCCATCAGCCGAAATCCAAAAAAATAGGAAAGGTGAACGGCAAAGAACAACGGCATGTTAGCAGCAACTGTATCAGAAGCAGCGTCGAGTTCCAGTAAACAATCCTCAAAAAACTGAAAGAGATCCGGGTTGGGTTCGGGCTGTTTCAAACAACGATGCAATAACTCAATCATGAATAAACTCACACTGTGTTTAGGCACCGAGGTGAATAATTCATTATACCATACATGCCACTGCAATTCTTTGATGCGTTGAAGGGAGGAAGAAGAGTGATTATATACTACCAGATCGAGCAAGGCTCCCGGCTGTAGGAGATTGGCCTGCCCACTACCCTTCTTGGTTGATTTTCGAACGCCGCTGACGATGTATGACTGCAACCCGAACAGTTCCGTGAAGACCGTCACAATGAGGCTTGTATCGCCATATTTAACGGCGCGCAAGACCAGTCCCTTTGTTTTATGTAGCGGCGTAGCCATGTTACTCAATGAAAAAGATGCGGCCTGTTTTTTTGGATTCCCCCTTTGAGTCGGTCACCAGCACCAGATACGCACCGGTCGATACTCTTCTACCTGTATAATCGGTTCCATTCCAGGTGGCTTGTCCGCCGTTTGCTTTTGTCTGATACACCAGACGTCCGTCAAGTTCCGTGATCTTCACCAGCGAACGATCCGGCAATCCCCGTATACCGATCGTTCCGGTATAGCCCGGTGGTACCGGATTGGGATAGACCAACAATTCCGCATCTGATTCCTCTGCAGCCGTTGCATCGGCCCGATAGGAACAGATCCCTTTGTCTGTTGCAAAATACACCTCACCATATTTTCCATCTACCGCAAGCTGAAGTACATCGTTGCTGAGCAGCGGACTATTCTCCGCTGTAAAATGCTGCAGTACTTTTTCACCGCTGGCATCGATCAGAAAAGCACCGCTCGAAGTAGCGATCCATTTACGATTCGCACCATCAACCGCGATTTGTTTTATGCTCTGTCCATTGAACAGATAGCCGGCGAATGGACCGTTCGCTACGACGGGACGAAACGCTTCACAAATCGTGGCATCAAAAGGAGATTCCATACAATCGATCAACGCGATGCCATTATCGGTTCCGATCCAGATCACTCCATCCCGATCGATGGCGATGCCATTCACCTGATCGCTTGGAAGATTTCCATTGGCAGCACCGCTGCGAAAACGTCTCCAGCGATCATCGGCCGTAGAAGAAATCGATACACCAGGATCGTATACAATTAATCCGCCTCCCTTGGGTGAAACGATCCAAATGAAACCGAACGGATCGACACCGATCTGTGCAAGGGCATTCTCAGGAATAGGAAACGGCGTATTGAATCGATACCAGTTACTGTCGCGCGTACGAACGAGTAACGGCCGATCCGTTCCATAATTAGATACCCAAAGATTTTGATCCTTGTCAAATGCCAAGCCGGATACCCGATAACTGGTTGGATCACCAATGGCCGGAAACAAAAACCCTTGCTTGAAAAGACGAATTTGATTTTCTTTTTGCAGCTGCATCAATCCACCACCATAAGACCCAATCCAAAGTGATCCATCACGCGCATCGTTTGCAATTGTGATCAGATCCAGCACCGAATCCATAATTGGAAGTCGATATCGATTGTAGTTGGTCCATTCCCCGTCCCGTAAAGCATAAAGCCCATCGCCATTGTATTGATAATTCCACGCTGCATTGACGGATCCTGCAGTAGCGAAAAAATGGCCATTTGTGGTGAGGAGTTGTCCGGCGGCAAGTCCCTGCGGACTGTTCACTGTAAATGTTTGAGCAGCGCCGCTGACCGGAAAGCGCGAAAGCCCACCGAAGAGATCCGCCAACCAAGCCTCACCATTCATCAATAAAGCTTGTTTCGGAAAGGAAACGGTTACCGGTTGAGAAAGTATTCGTTGGATGCTGCCATCCGTATTGAGTATGAGTACACGACTTTCTCCGTTTGGTTTGCGTTGACAGAGCAACAGCTTTCCCTCAGAAACACGGGCACTGATCAAGGGCCAGTCAGATCCTTGAAGGATCGTCCACTGATTACCGGAACGACGATAGATCGTATCCCGTACAGCTGCGATCAGGTCCGTCCCTAGTGTTTGCACAAATGAACAGGCGCCTGATGGAAGTGCATTGGTACCGCTGAGCAATTGCCAATTATTCGAATTGGCGGGATTGCTTCCGGATCGAGCGATGGATTTCAATCCCTCGTCTGTGGCCGCATAAAAAAAGCCTGCATCGAAGGCAAATTGTTTAACGGGGATAGAGCGACCACCGGCCCCCAAACGCCAGGTATCGGGAATGAGTTTCCGGATGGGATCCAGCTGAACGATGCCCAGTCCGGTCGATAAATAATAACGCCCATTGAGATAGGTGATCGAATGAATGGTCTTATCACCAACGCCCGATGCGCGTTTGAGGTCAGGAATGTTGAAGCGATCGTCGGGTGTCAGCAGATCGATATTGCTGTTGCTGTATGCGATCAGTAATTGTTCGGATACCGGTTCGAAAAAGATCCGTTGGATACCGGTTTCAGTCAACCCGTTCACCTTACTGTACCGCTCGATCTTACCACTCGCTTTTTGAATGGAGAAAAGACTGTAAGGGGTAGCTGCAAAAATCCGGTCAGTTGCTTCCACCAAATCGATGGCGCTGTTATAGGGCAGATGCTCGCGCCAGCTGCCGATGGCTTGGGACCGCAAACCGATCGGGAACAGAAAAAGCAACATTAATGGGATCGACCAGCGCATGAATCAAAAGTAGTTCGAATTCTTACGTTACGCGGAGGGCTTTTCGTTTCTTTGTGCCTCAATTCAAACGCATGTGGCATCGGCTCGGACAATTCATTCTACGGTATCGCATCTCCTTGTTGATCGTTTTGGCCGCGCTCACGGGCTGGATGGGATATGAAGCCAGTCAGGTACAACTGAGTTATGAGTTCACACGGGCCATCCCCACCGATAACCCCAAATACAAAAGCTATCAGGCCTTCAAGGCAAAATTTGGTGAAGATGGTAATCTGCTGGTCATCGGTATTCAGACCGATCGGCTGTTTGTCGATACGGTATTCAACGAATATGCCCGCCTCTGCCGGGAGTTGAAAACCATCCGTGGTGTGGAAGATGTTTTATCGATACCGGGTACGATCGGATTGTATCGGGATTCAGTGGCAGAAAAATTGAATGCCATTCCACTATTTCCGGAAAAAGTATCGGGGCAGGCGGAGCTCGACAGTTTGCGGTCACAATTTGAATCATTCCCATTTTATCAGGGACTGCTGTATAATCCGGAAACGAAGGCCTATCTCACCGGCCTTCGGATCAACAAGGAAGTGATGGCGACGAAAGAGCGGGAAAAAGTCATTTCTTCCATTTTGGATGTGGTGGAGTCGTTCGGACGGGCACAAAAGATCGAGATGCACATAAGCGGACTGCCCCTGATCCGCACGCAGGTAGCCGTAATGATCCAGCAGGAGATGAAATTATTCCTGATCGCTTCCGTGGCGTTATCGGCATTGATCCTGTTGCTATTCTTCCGTTCCGTCAGTGCGATGATCCTCTCCCTCATCGTGGTGGGTATCGGTGTCGTTTGGAGTGTGGGATTTCTGCATCTTTTGGGTTACAAGATCAGTTTGCTGACCGCGTTGATTCCACCATTGGTGGTAGTGATCGGTATTCCGAACTGCATCTACTTTTTGAACAAGTACCATGTTGCGTACAATGAAACGGGCAATCGCGAAAAGGCATTGGTGACCATGGTCGAGAAGATGGGGATCGTCACGTTATTCTGTAACATCACGGCCGCGATCGGTTTTGCGGTCTTTGCCCTCACAGAAAGTGCATTATTGAAAGAGTTCGGATTGGTGGCAGGAACCAATATTTTTTTATTATTCTTCATCTCCCTCATTTTCATTCCGGCTGCACTGAGTTATTTACCGGCACCGAAATCACGCCACACCCGCTACTTGGAAAATCCCTGGATGCGTCGCTGGCTGGATCGACT
>CANGZN010000108.1 GCA_947458625.1 Chitinophagaceae bacterium | reverse complement strand
GCTGATTGAGCGGAGACGAAAACTGGCAAGCTGAACAACAGGGCTGCCATCGCGAGCATTCTTTTCATAACAGTCATTTTGGTTCACCTACTCGTAACGCTTTTCGGTTAGGGCGCCGTCCCATCCATATTGGGTCGGAATTTGCGCTAAGATATAGTTTTTTGGGCGTTTCTTTTTCCCGAATGGCCTGATTTCTTGAGGGTTGTAAGGGGTCGGGCGGGGGCGCTCTCCCTTCTTAAATATTTCATAACCCTATGATTTTCATAACTATATTACTACTTGAGTTTGTAATTTGTGTCTTCAACGTCAACGATATGCTCAAAAATCGAATACTATTTTGCCTGTTTTCACTGATGACCCTGACGGGTTCTGCCCAATTGAATTTGTCCGGTTTGTCGCAAGGCGATGCGGCTTCCGGTATCAAGGAGGCCTTGTCGAAGGGATTGACCACCGCTGTTTTGAATCTGAACAAGACAGATGGTTTTTTTGGTAATGCACTTTATAAAATGCTGTTGCCGCCGGATGCGCAAAAGATCGAAACCGCCTTGCGTAAGGTGGGGATGGGTCCGCAGGTTGACAAGGCCATTCTTGCGATCAACCGAGGTGCAGAAAAAGCGGTAGGGTCTGCAGCACCCATCTTCGGGAAAGCCATAAAAGAGATCACACTCACGGATGCCGTCGGCCTGATTAAAGGAGGCAATAATTCCATCACGCAGTTTTTCCGAAACAAAACGCAGTCATCCCTGATCGAGGCCTTTACCCCATCGGTTAAGAGTTCCCTCGACAGTACACAGGCAACCAAGTATTATGCGGATCTGGTGAACGCGTACAACAAACTCCCAACCACATTCAAAAAATCTGATCCCGATCTCACCTCATATGTCGTGGGAAGATCAGTGGATGCACTCTTCGATCAGATCGCCAAAGAGGAGACTAACATTCGGAGCAATCCGGCTGCTCGAGGAACCGACTTGCTTAAAAAAGTATTCGGAGGAAATTGATCAGGCGCCAGCCAGCAGCACTTGCCAGGCTTCAGCGATCTTATGTTGATCCAGCAAGGAGGCAGCATGTTTGTGTAGTTCTCGTTCCATTTCATCCGGGCTGATCGAATAGTACTGAACGATCTGTTTGACATGCGCGTCGTCGTAAGTCGGATCGATATCCGGGATGCCGGTTGTATTTGCCAGTTGTGCCAATTGATTGCCGGTGAGAACTGAGCTGTTACGGATCGATCCGGGTAACGCATCGAATCCCATCCCCAGTTTCACATTGGGCTTTTCTACCTCAAACAAGTTGTTTTCCGTCACCGCTGTATACCAGTTTCCACCGAGACGGGCCACCGGTAGGATCTTTCGTTGATCCGGTTTACCGTTCGTATCAAGTAAGCGCTCGTCGATGTGGATGCAGAGTACTTCACAGATGACCAGGTTGCCGGCACCTCCTTCATTTCCGAGTGGTTTGATCTCGTTTACTCGACACTCCATCTTTACCAGGGCCTCCTTGATCATCGGCGGTTTTACTCGGGTCGCTTTTTCTTCCGTGAAGCCGGCCTTGATGAATTCATTGACCTCCTTTCCGTATTCACAACTGGAGAGGGATTGTTGTTGAACGATTTCTTTCGTCACCAGATGGATCACGACTTCCGGTACTTCTTTTACATTTTCCAGTGTGTGCTTGGTGGAATTATCCCGTACTCGTCGAGCCGGTGAGAAGATCACGATGGGTGGGTTTGAGGAGAACAGGTTGAAAAAACTAAAGGGACTAAGGTTCACATTTCCGTTCGCATCGATGGTAGAAGCCAGTGCGATGGGTCGTGGTGCCACGATGTGTTGCAGCCAGTTTTGTTTTTCCGCTGCACTGAGCTGGGCGAGATCGACGATCATGCCGTTCCGTTTTTCTTGCGTTTGAGTATGCTCCAGTCTGTTTCTTCTGCCACAATGGTATTGTGTAGTCGTCCCAGCTGACCGATCTCCATTTCTACGACATCATTGGGTTGGATCCATTGCTCGGTATAATTCGGGTCGTTCAGTTTTCCCGTGCCGTTCAGTTCGAGAAAACAACCCGTACCGACGGTGCCACTTCCGATCACATCACCTGGATAAAGATCGACACCATAGGAGGCGCGTTCGATGATTTCGGCGAAGGTCCAGTCCATATCGCCCAGGTTTCCTTCACTGACTTGCTTTCCATTCACCCAACATTTCATGGGCAGGTTCCAGGATTTTCCGACATGTCCATCTTTGGCGGGGATCTCAAAATTTTCCAATTCATCCAGTGTCACCAGCCAGGGGCCGAGCGTAGTGCTGAAATCTTTTCCTTTGGCTGGGCCGAGGTTCAGCAGCATTTCTTCCATTTGCAGGCGACGGGCACTCCAGTCGTTCATGATCATGAGTCCGCCGATATAGGCATCCGCTTCTTCGGCACGGATGTTTCGTCCGTGACGGCAGATGACGATAGAGGCTTCCAGCTCGAAATCAAGTTTCTCGAAATGATCGGGCATGCAGGTGATCGGTCCGGGACCACTGATACTATGGTGATTCGTGAAATAGAAGATCGGGTATTGATCGAATTCCGGGATCATGTCCACCTTACGGTTGCGACGGGCGGCGGCCACGTGTTGGCGAAAGGCGTAACCATCACGGCAGCTGGAGGGGAACGGAACGGGTGCCATCAAAGTGGTTGACTCGATGGGTTTTCCGGTTCCGGTCAGGCGATTGCCTTCGAGGATGGCTTTTTCGGCCGCTTGTGCTAGGGGTAGGTAATCGTCCCAGTAGTTCAGAAACAGGTTCATGCTGTTCGGGAGTTCGGGATGGAGTTGATCCATGGCGAAGACTTCTCCGTCGATCAGCACGCCCAGTTGTTCATGGGAATCGTTATGATATGTGATCAGTTTCATGTGGTAACTTAAAGGTAACCGGAATCAGTTTGTTTGCTTCCGCAAAAATCGTGTTTTTGGTATCTTTGCGCCATGCAATTCGAAAAAATCCATAATAAAGGTCAGGCTCGTTTGTTTCAGAACGATCTTCTAGAAATGCTGACCAAAACGCATCCGCTGGTGATTTGGGGCATGTACATTCCCATCATGGGTTACATGATTTATTTGTCCGGTGCGGAGTTCGGTTTTTCTGGCATTCGTATTCTCGCCACTTTTTTCGGCGGGATGTTGTTCTGGAGTTTTTTTGAATACATCGCCCACCGTTTTCTGTTTCATTGGATCCCGAAAACGCCTCGTGCCACCAAGTTTGTGTATACGTTGCATGGGAATCACCATCACTATCCGCGCGATCGGCAGCGTCTGTTCATGCCACCTTTACCCAGTCTGCTTATCTCGTCGACATTGTTCGGGTTGATGTATGGCCCCTTGGGCAATCAAGTATTCATGTTCTTCCCGGGTTTTATCCTGGGTTATTTGATGTATGGTACAATGCATTATGCGATCCACGCCTGGAATCCGCCATTTAAATGGATGAAGCCACTTTGGCGAAATCACCACTTGCATCATTATAAAAATGAGCACCAGGGTTTTGGCGTGAGTTCTACGTTGTGGGATCTGGTATTCGGAACGATGTTCGATCTCAAGGAGAAAGAGGATCCGAATAAGGCCAAGGAATTGATGTTTGATAAGAAGAGTTGACTATATTTATTTATGCGGCGGCACAGCTTCATAGCCGGTTTTTTTATTGTCTGTTTAGTTGTATTGTTTCCAATTCTGCTTTGGTCCCAGAACACCAAGGGATTTGTGGCAACGGTACAGGAGGGACCACCAGTAGGCAAAACCCGGGCCGTGGTGGTGGGGATATCCCATTATCAATTCCTGCAGCCATTAAATTATGCAGATGCTGATGCACAGGTCTTTGCTGATTATCTGCGGAGCAGCCCATATTGGAATGTTGACCCTGGAGAAATCACACTATTGCTGAACGAAAAGGCTCGATATGGTGACATATTGGTTCGTTTGCAGCAAGCAGTACTGCAAAGCAAGCCAGGCGATGCCCTAATTTTCTATTTTTCAGGACATGGCGATGTGGAGACGATCACAAAGTATAATCGAGGGTATCTGTTGGCATACGATACGTATACCAATAATTACATGTCTAGCGGGATCAAAGTCGACGATCTGCGCGATTTATTCCTGACCTTGCTCGACAACCAGGTGAAAGTTATCGTGGTGACCGATGCGTGCCGCTCTGGAAAATTGGCCGGTGGTATGAGTGGGATGGAATATACTGCCGCCAACTTAAGTACTGTTTGGAAAAATGAAATAAAAATCTTGAGTTCTCAACCAGGTCAGTTGTCATACGAAGATAGAAAGTGGGGTAAAGGCCGCGGGGTATTTTCCTACTATCTGACGCGAGGCCTGGCTGGGGAGGCGGATTTGAGTCGTGACTCTACCATTACGCTCTGGGAATTACAGATGTATGTTACCAATCATGTATCTGAAGAAACATCAAATCAACAACAGCCAATATTTTCCGGTCCTACTCCCACTTCCACAGTGATCGCCTCGTATCGTAGATCGAATACGGCCATACCTTCAAAGGCTGGAAATACAGCATCTCGCCCAAACCGTACATTTAAAATTCCCTTCGATAGTTGCAATAGTTTTTATGATAAAATGTATGCTGCTATTGGGAAGGGGCAATTGATAGCTCCCGATATGGGTTCAGCGGTATATTATTATAATTTTTATAAGGATTGTCGTCCTGACAGCGGTCTGTTGCTGACGGCAAACGGACAGTTATTGGCAGCCCTTATCAACCGGGCACAGGAGATCGTCAATCAATCTTTCATTGGAAAAAAGATGCTTGTATACAGCGATTTTCAAGAAGGCGTGAAGTTGATTGAGGAATTGATCCGCAACAACGATCTCCGGCTTCCGCAGTCCGATCATTGGAGAAACCTGCAGCGGTATTTACAAGTTCAGGGAGAAGTAATGTGGGGGGATGTCCTCGATACGTCCCGGCTTCAACGTATACTTGATACTGCCATTCAGCATGAATCAAATGCTCCCTATCTGTTGGCGGCTCAAGGAATCTTGGAATATCGTAAAGGAGGCTGGGATCAGGCGATCCCGTATTTAAAGGATGCGGTCGCTAGTGGCCCTGGGTGGCTCATACCTCCATACTACTTGGGTATGTGTTATGCCGAGAAAAAAGATTATGAACAGGCACTTGCTTATTACCAGGAAGTGATGTTGAAAGATAGCACCTTTGGCAGTTTTGAATGCGGCATGTGTATTTTAAATCAAATGACGGAATACGCATTTAAGTTGTCACAGAAAAAGGGCTTGGTATATCTCAAGATGAGTTTAGATATTTCACCTAATAATTTGGATGCCTATGACAGGTACTATAGGTATTGTGTCTCTGAGCGAGATTTTGTAGCTGCCAGCGATTTTGTCAATCGCTTGAAAATGAGAGTTTGGGATTCCGATGTGTCCTATCTGCTCATGCTTTATCGTTTTCAACAGGAGTTCTATCGTAAACCCATATCCTTGAAGGCCCTTCAACTTGCATATTTTATGGCCGAAAGCAAACAGCAAGAAGCCGATTATTTTTATACACTTGGGAAATATTATCAGACAAAAAAGAGGCCGGATTTGGATTCTGCTATGATTTGTTATCG
>CANGZN010000107.1 GCA_947458625.1 Chitinophagaceae bacterium | reverse complement strand
TTAAGTTGGATCGTTTGCGTTTTGAGTTCGGATTCGCCCAAAATGGCAACATAAGTGATCCCTCTTTTTTCTGCGTATTTGAATTGTTTGTCAAACTTGGCGGATTCGGGATACATGTCAGCCGCAATGCCTTTTTTTCTTAATTCCTGTAGGAGCCCAAAGGTAACCTTGGCCTCTGTTATGCCGAGGTTAAAGAAAAGAATACGCGGAGGCTGAGCAATATCGGAGGGAAAAAGTTCCAATGCTTCCATCACATCATAGATGCGATCCACACCGAAAGAGATCCCAACGCCCGGTACGTCTGACACGCCGAACAGCCCGGTCAGGTCATCGTAGCGACCACCACCACCGATACTGCCCATGGATACGGTTGCGGGTGCTTTTACCTCGAAGATCAAGCCGGTGTAGTAACTCAATCCGCGTGCCAGTGTCGGATCGATCCGGAATGAAACCGGCTGATCGGCCAGATATTCCATCCATTCGCGTAGCGCCCTGATACCGGCAGCTCCTTCGGGGATTTCTCCCAGTAACGTATTCAACTGTTCCAATACTGAATCTGCTGTTCCTTCGATCGATAGATATTTTTCGATCTGTTCGATCGCAGCGGCGGGAATCTGTTTTTGTGTGAGTTCCGTCTTTACTTTTTCTAAACCGATCTTATCCAGTTTGTCGATGGCAACCGTGATCGGAACCAGCCAATCTTGATTTCCGCAACGGTCGGCAAGTGCCAGCAGCAAGGAGCGGTGATTGACAAGTAGGGTATAACCTGTTAGCCCAAGGTTTTTGAACACTTCATGATACAGACAGGCGAGTTCTGCCTCGTACAGCAGCGAACGACTTCCTACGACATCTGCGTCACATTGATAAAATTCACGGTATCGGCCTTTTTGTGGGCGATCGGCCCGCCATACGGGTTGGATCTGATAGCGTTTGAAGGGAAAGGTGAGTTGACCATGATTCATCGCCACGTATCGGGCAAAGGGTATGGTGAGGTCATATTTCAAGGCGCGCTCCGTGATATCGGTACTGCTTTTTCCTTGAAGGATAGTTTCAAATCCTGCCCGGACCTTGGCTTCTTTTTCGGGGTTATCCAGTCCGTTGTTGAGGATTTTAAAGATCAGCTTATCACCCTCTTCTCCGTATTTGCCCATGAGTGTTTCCAGGTTCTCGAAAGCAGGTGTTTCCAGCGGCTGATAACCATATCGCTGAAAGGCCGAACGGATGGTGTCGAGAATGTGATTTCGCTTTCGGACCACATCCGGTCCGAAATCACGGGTACCGGCGGGCAGACTGGGTTTACTCATGCAGTGTTAAGATGATAAAGGAAGCGTGTTACAAATGTAAGCCATCGCCCGGCAAGGGGGAGCGACTTGCGTTTATGCATTTTTTCTTGTACCTGCATCCTTCCTGAAAACCATTACCATGAGAACACAACACAACAAGGCTTCCCTGCTCGAACTAGTGTTCGAGGGCCGAAACAAATCGTATGGTGCGTATGTGCTTCGACGCGATTATTCACAGCGGATGGGGACCGCCCTGGGCATCATGCTGTCGGGTGTATTGGGTATCTGTCTCTGGTTTCAGTATAGAGGCAGTGAAACCTCGGGAACTGTAATGAATAATGAGGATCGTGAATGGATGAAGATCACGCAGGTGGAGGTGCAGCCGCCTAAACCGGTTCAGCCCGAGCCACTGCCTCCCATGTCCAAGACAGCTGCTCCTAAAGTAGCCAGCCAGAAGTTCACCAGCACGATCGATATCAAGCCGAACGTTAAAGATCCGATGCCTTCGACCGATGATCTGAAGACGGCTGCTGTTTCAACCGTTACGCAGACGGGGAAAGATCCGGGCCAAGTGGCTGGTCCTGTTGAACCCGGCACCGGAACGGATACCGGTGAAGGCAATGCCTCTCCGTTCGTTGCCGATGAGAAACAGCCGGAATTCCCCGGCGGTGAATTGGCGCTTCGCAATTTTTTAGCCAGCCATTTGCAAACGCCCGGTTCACTTGATGAAGGGGATCGACGGATGGTCAGGGTACGTTTCACCGTGTTGGCGGATGGTCGGGTGGATCAGCTGATCATCGACAGTAGTGGCGGTGCGGATTTTGATCGGGAGGTACTGCGGGTCTGCAAGCGGATGCCCCGTTGGATGCCTGGTTCGCAGAACGGACAGAAGGTTGCGGTACAATATGTACTGCCGGTTACCTTCCTGGGTGTCGGGGGCTGAGAAAATTGGCTAATTTGCCTCGCCCAATCATGTATCTATGACTGAAAAAAGTACAACGAGTCCCGGTTCCGGTTTTTCCCTTCGCGCTTTGATCGATTACGTCATGGGAGGGATCATCGGATTACTGGGACTCTTTTTTTTGATCAGGGGTCAGTTTCCTTCTCTGCCGATGAATAAATATCTGGGAGAGCCGGATGCGACGGACTGGTTGTTTGGCGGACTCTGTATCGCCTATGCCGCTTGGCGTGTGATTCGAGGTAGAAGAAAATCAAAAGAAGCATGATGCGATACACGGGCTGGATATGGATGTTGATGGTTGGCGTATCGGTGACCGCTTGCCAAACGGCTCCCGTGGCCCCCATTCCATCCGACACCCCGGATAGCGGATCGATCTGGATCAGTGCCGATGAAAGTTTTCGTCCCATTGTGGAAGAGTTGATTCAGGTCTATCAGTCACAACATCTACAAACCACTATTAACGTGCAGTACAAGCCGGAGGCGGATTGTATGAAGGATCTGTTTGTCGACAGTATCCGGATGGTGATCGTAACCCGCACACCGAGCAAAGCAGAGGAAAAATGGCTGACTGATTCGATCGGCGGGATCAACAAGAGTAGGGCCGTGGCCAGAGACGGGATCGCGGTTTTGGCGCACCCCAGCATGAAGAAGTCGGTATGGACCCGTTCGGAGCTGAAGGAACTGCTTTCCGGAAAAATGAACAATTCCTTAACACCGGTGGTAGACGGATTGAAAGCAACTTCCACGGTACGTTTTCTCGTCGATTCTATCTTAAGAGGGGAGCAGCCGACAGCGACCCTTCAGGCGGTCCGTACGAGCCAAGGCGTGATCGAATATGTTGCCAGTCATCCGGATGTTATCGGTTTTGTGGGAGTGAGCTGGATCGGAAATCGGGAAGACTCGATTCAACGTGTTTGGCAGCCACGGGTGAAAATGCTTCGTATCGCCAATGATAAGTTCCCGGAATATACATCCCTGCCCGATCAGGTAAATGTGTATACCCGTTTGTATCCATTGACGCGTGACATTACGTTCATCCTGAAAGAAAAACATGTGGGACTGGCAACGGGGCTGTCTCGTTTTATGGGATCGGAGGTAGGACAACTGATTTTCAAACGAGCCTATCTGGCGCCATTGTTAAAAGATTTTGGCTTTCGTCCTGTGCAATTAAATGAGTGATCAAATCCAATATATTTACACCATACAATAAGAAGAATTATGAAGCGCTTGATCCTTGCCTGCCTGTGTGCCTCTTTATTGCTGAATGTTACTGCCTTCGCTCAAAATCTGGAAGAAGGTAAACAGCATCTTTTTGCCATGCGTTCGGCATCTGCGATCGCGCACTTTGAGAAATTACATGCGGCTGCTCCTACTAATCCGGAGATCATTTATTGGCTTGGTCAGTCCTACTTGGAGAGTGAAGAGTCCATGACCGAACGTTTGGCTCAGGCTCGTAAAGTTTATGCGGCCGGGCTGACCGCTACCAGTGACGCGCCACTGGTCAAGGTTGGAATGGGTCATGTAGAACTACTCAGCGGACAGACCGAATCCGCTCGACAGCATTTTGAATCTGCGCTGGTTGCCACACAAGACAGAAAAGGCATTAACAATCCACAGATCGCCTTTGCTATAGGCCGTGCATTGCACGAGGCTGAAAAAGCCGACCATGCTTGGGGTGTACGGTTGATGGAAGACGCCGCCAATCGTTCTCCCAAAAATCCCGAGATGTGGGTGTTGTTGGGAAACCTGCACCGCAAGGCTAATCCGGGTGAGGGCGGAAACCAGGCTTTCATCTGCTATTCAAAAGCGATAGAGATCGATTCAACCCATGGACCAGCTTATCTGCGTCGCTCTCGCATGGCGGAGAAGGCGCAAGATTATGAACTTCAAAAATCCCTGTTGGATAGAGCCATTGCCAAAAACCCGGCCTTCACGGCAGCTTATTATGATCTCTATTATTACTTTCTGTATCGGTTGAAGTTAGTCGAAGCGGAGGAGCAGCTTAATAAATATATCGGCAGTAAGCCGGTGAAGGAGTTGCAGGACGAGTTCCTATATGCACAGCTGTGCTGGAAGAAAGCGGATTATGACTGTGCCATCAACAAAACAGAGAAACTGATCGAGCAGATGGGTGCGAAAGCAAAACCCAAGGCTTTTCGCTTGCTGGCAGACGCCTATTATCAACGCGGGTTGGTAGCGGCTAAGCGGGGTGATAACGGAGGGGCAGTCGGTGATTTTGCCATGGCCAAGAAGAGCAGCGATGCTTTTTTTTCCCGCAAGACAGCTGACGATTACATTCCGTTCGACCATAAGTTGCGTGCCGACATCATGGCCAAAACAGGGGGTACTAAGCAGGAGATCTATGATAATTACCTGGCTGGTGCAGCCTTGGATACTGTTGTGGCCGCTAAGATCGACTTCCTGAAACAAGGTCAGGTTTATTTCAAGGAGAATAAGATGAGGGATATGGAGGCTGCGATCATTGAACAGATCCTGTTGATCAAACCCAAGCCTGCCATCAACGATTATTTCGATCTCACATTGGCTCATTATTTCTCTAACCGATATGATCGGTCCCGCGAGACGGCACAAACCATGGTACAGAAATATCCGCAACAGGTCTACGGTTATGAGTGGTCATTTAACAGCGCCATGGCCATCGATACCGTGCGAAAGGATAGCATCGCTGTTCCGGATGCCCTGCGGCTGAATGAATTCAGTGCCACCGACACGGTAAAGTTCAAAAAGCAGTACATCAGTTCCACTCGTTACCTGGCCTCTTACTACATCAATGATGCGCGTGACCGGGATCAAGCCCTGATCTATTTCCGTAAATGGTTGGCCGTTGATCCGGCTAATGCAGCAACGATTCAGGGGTACATCGACCAGATCGAGAAATCAGCTGCTCCGGCCAGACCCGGCAACGCACCTGCCGCACCAGCTGGCTCCGGAACACCCGTCCGATCCGAGGCCCGAAAGCCTTGAGTAGCTTATTCAGTTCATAGCCTTAATTCTGCTGAACGAACTCTGATTTATTGGGGTTGCCATCGTATTTTTGCGGCCGATTAAAGGCATATGCGACTCTTTCTTTTACAGCAAACCGCTGATACCACTTCATCCTATTTTCCACTTGCGCTGCAAGTGTTGATCGCCGTTGGATTGGTTGCTTTTCTGATGGCTGCCACACACTGGCTCGGCCCCAAGCGTCGCACCAGCGATAAACTTCAAAATTTCACGTCCGGTATCGATACACATGGAGATGCTCGTCAGCCGATGGCCATCAAATATTTTCTGACGGCTATCCTGTTCGTGCTTTTCGATGTGGAGGTCATCTTTTTCTATCCCTATGCTGTGAATTTTCGGGAATTGGGATGGGATGGATTTTGGGCGGTATTGCTTTT
>CANGZN010000106.1 GCA_947458625.1 Chitinophagaceae bacterium | reverse complement strand
TCTTAACCGGTCAGCCGGTAGTTTTACGCCCTTATGAAGTTGACACGCCTCCTCCTCCCCGCCCTTCTGTTGATCTCCATCGCCGGAATGGCCCAGGAAACACCGAAAAAAACAAAGGACAAAAAGCCTAAGATCGATCTGACGGGTCGGCCCAACGATCATTTACTGCTGCAACTGGGCTATACGCAGTGGGCTAATCTGCCGGATACGTTAAGCACTAACGGACTGTCCAAGTCCCTGAATGTCTATTTGATGATGGACTTCCCCTTCAAGAACAATCCTCGTTTGAGCATGGCTTTTGGTCCGGGTATCGGCTCCGATCATATCCTTTTCACCAAGCGCCGCATCGGCATCACCGATCTGGCACCTGCGCTGGCATTCACCAACGTACAGGATACAAATCACTATAAGAAGAGCAAGCTGGCAACGGTTTATGCCGAAGCCCCCATCGAATTCCGTTACAATTCCGATCCGGAAAATAACAAGGGCTTCAAATGGGCGGTGGGTATTAAAGTCGGAGCCCTGTTGAATGCGCACACCCGAAACACCAAGTGGCAGAACCGATCTGGCAACTTGCTGAACGATTATGTGATGAAAGAATCCAGCAAGCGATTCTTCAACCGCACCCGACTGGTAGCACATGGCCGCGTTGGACTCGGAAATATCGCTGTTTACGGAAGCTATCAGCTGACCACCGTCATCAAAGACGGATTCGGTCCTGCCGTGCGCCCCCTTACGATCGGACTTACCATTTCCGGACTCTGATTTAGTTCAGCGCTCAGTGTTCAGCGTTTTTGTAAATCATGATAGTGATTAACTAATAACTCGACTCTGAACTTTGAACTTCACGTTCACATGATCGATAATAAAAACAAAGTCCTTCAATCCGAACGCGCCGTTCTCGTTGGTGTGATCCAAAAAGATCAAACCGAAACACAGGTAAATGAATACCTCGACGAGCTGGCTTTTCTGGCCGAAACCGCCGGCGCCATCACCATCCACCGGTTCACACAGAAACTTCCTCACCCCGACAGCCGACACTTCGTCGGAAAAGGTAAGCTCGAGGAGATCAAGCAATACGTACTAGCTAAAGACATCCGCGTACTCATCTTCGACGATGAACTCACCGGTGCGCAGATCAATAACATCGAAAAAGCGGTCGGCATAAAAGCCATCGACCGAAGTGATCTGATCCTCGACATCTTTGCCCGCCGCGCGAAAACAGCCCAAGCCCGCGCGCAAGTAGAATTAGCCCAATATCAATATATCCTCCCCCGCTTGCGCGGTATGTGGAAACACCTCGAACGCTTGGGTGGTGGTATAGGTACACGCGGTCCGGGTGAAACCGAAATCGAAACCGACCGCCGTATCGTACGCGATAAGATCTCCTTGTTGCGCAAGCGACTGGAAACGATCGATAAACAATCGCAAACACAGCGCAAAGAACGCGGTGAGTTCATCCGCGTCGCATTAGTTGGCTACACCAACGTGGGCAAATCGACGTTGATGAATTTGCTGAGCAAACGCGATGTATTTGCAGAAAACAAATTATTCGCTACGCTCGATACGACCACCAGCAAGGTGGTGTTCGAGAACATTCCTTTTTTATTGAGCGATACGGTCGGATTCATTCGCAAGCTGCCGCATCATCTCGTAGAAAGTTTCAAGAGCACGTTGGATGAAGTGCGGGAGGCGGATATTTTATTGCATGTAGTAGATATCTCGCATCCGCAATATGAAGAGCAGATGGCCGTGGTGAATGAAACCTTGCGCGATTTGGGCTCGGCAGAAAAACCGGTGCTGACCATCTTCAATAAGATGGATAAATATGAAGCACAAACCTTCGATCAGTGGCTGGAGCCGTCAACGAAGCAGGAAATACTGAATGATCTGTATCAACGCTGGGAACATGAAACCGGCGGACAAGCTGTCTTCATCGCAGCAACAGAAAGGCGCAATCTCGATAAACTCCGAACAACGATCATGGAGAAGGTGAAGGATATGTATCGGATCCGATATCCGTATAGGGAAATCACCGTAGGAGGTTGAATGGTGAAAGGTGAACGATGAAACACTAAAAACTTCACCCTTCATCTTTCATCCTTCATCTTTCGTCTCACATCCCGTATTGCGTCAGAAACTTGATCCGCATGATCTTGAGTTGTTCCCAGTTGAAGTCAAATTCGGCGAGTTCTTCCTGTGCCACCTGAAGGGAGGAGGTTTCACATCCTTTGAAATAATCCAGGATCTCGTCCTGGTCATCTTCATCCAGCATTTCATCGATGGCGTAGTCCAGGTTTAGTTTGGTACCGCTGGCGGCGATGCTCTCCATTTCTTCGAGCATCTCATCCATGCGCCAACCTTTGTTCTTGGCGATGGTTTCCAATGATACTTTTTTATCCGTATTCTGAATGATGTATACTTTGTTCCCGCTTTTGTTCACCACACTCTTCATTACAAAATCGTCGGGTGGCTCGATGCCGTTGTCTTCCACGTATTGCGCGATCAGCTCTACAAAGGGCTTACCATATTTGATCGCCTTTCCTTTGCTGATGCCCTGGCATTTTTCCAATCCCTCCACGGTGGTCGGATAGAAAGTAGCCATGTCGTTCAACGACGATTCAAGGAAGATCACAAAGGGCGGCAATCCTTTTTTCTTGGCTTCTTGTTGGCGAAGTTCCATCAGCATGTTCATCAGCCGATCGTCCAGCGCCACCGCTTCACCCGTATCGGCTGCACCTTCTTCATCGTCGGCATGCGCATCGTTGTAGAGATTGTTGATGACCACTTCGAAGGGTTTCGGCTTTTTCATAAAGGCTTCCCCTTTCTTGGTGATCTTGAGGATGCCGTATTCTTCGATGTCTTTGGCCAGCAAACCTTCCAGGATCATCTGTCGTATCAGTGAATTCCAGTAATAGGGTTCGCGGTCGTTGCCTGTAGCGAATGCTTCTACTCCCTCGTGGCGGAACATTTGTATTTGAGGGGTTACTTTTCCGATGAGGATGGTGACGACATAATCGGTGTTGAATCGCTCATCCAGTTCGCGGATGGCCTTCAGTACGGTTTGGGCCTCTGTCTTAGCCGCTTGTCTTTCTTTCGGATGCTTGCAGTTGTCGCACTGTCCGCAATTCTCTGCGGTGTATTCTTCTCCGAAATAACTCATGAGCACGCGGCGTCGACAAACACCGGTTTCCGCGAAGGCAACGGTTTCATCGATGAGCTGTGCACCCACTTCGCGTTCGCTGAGGGGCTTGTCGCGCATCAGGTGTTCGAGTTTGCTGACATCTTTATGCGAATAGTATAAAACACATTTTCCTTCGAGTCCGTCGCGGCCGGCTCGTCCGGTTTCCTGATAATAATTCTCGATCGATTTGGGAATGTTGTAGTGGATGACGAAGCGGATGTCCGGTTTGTCGATGCCCATTCCGAAGGCGATGGTGGCGCAGATCACTTGTACATCTTCACCAAGGAATTGATCTTGTCGTTCGGCGCGGAGCTTGCTGTCGAGTCCGGCGTGATAGGCAACCGCTTTGATGCCGTTGGCCTTTAGAATGTCGGCCAGTTCTTCGGTGGTCTTGCGATTGAGCGTATAGATGATTCCGCTTTTCCCTTTCATCGATTTGATGAAGCGAACGATGTTCTCATCTGTCTGTGCTTTCTTGATCTTGGGCAATACTTCGTAGTAGAGGTTGGATCGGTTGAAGGAGGAGATGAAAACATTGGGATCGCGGAGCTCGAGATTTTTGACGATGTCGGTCTGCACTTTGGGCGTGGCCGTGGCGGTGAGTGCGATCATGGGTGCGGTGACGCTGATCTCATTCATCATTTCGCGGAGGCGGCGGTATTCGGGACGGAAATCATGGCCCCATTCGGAGATACAATGGGCTTCATCGACGGCGAAGAAGGAGATGGTGAGTCCGCTGAAAAATTCCAGGTTCTCGGTTTTGGTCAGCGTTTCCGGCGCCACATACAGCATTTTAGTCGTGCCGCTGGTGAGGTCGGATTGAACTTCTTTGATCTCTTTTTTGCTGAGCGTGGAATTCAGGAAGTGGGCTATGGCATCTGTATCGCTGTAGCCGCGGATCAGGTCGACCTGGTTTTTCATCAGGGCGATCAGGGGGGAAACGATGATGGCCACCCCTTCGCTGACAAGAGCCGGGAGTTGGTAGCAGAGGCTTTTGCCACCGCCGGTGGGCATGATCACAAAGGTGTCATGTCCGGCCAGGAGCGATTCAATGGCTTTTTCCTGCTCGCCTTTGAACTGATCGAATCCAAAATGGGCTTGCAGGGCCTTGTGCAGATCGAATCGGCCGCCGTCAGCCGCTGTTTTTTTGATTTTTGTTGTCTTTATGGTCGTGTTTTTGGACATTTTCTTAAACAATCCGGGTTCGACTCGGTTCGCTCTATAAGTTACATAAATCGGGGAGGTCCGGAGGGTTTATTTTCAAGGGTCGGCGAAGTTAGTCCTCAAATGCCTGATTTCAAGGGGAAAAACAGCGTTTTGCGGGTGGTTTAACTTGTCCCTCATGCCCGCCAAAATCCGTTAGTTTTGCCCTCATATTAATATGTCAATTTCTATTTCAGATATAGCCCGGGATACGATCCGACTCGAGTCGGATGCCGTGGCGGCGCTAGCGGGTCGGATCGGTCCGGATTTTGAGCGAGCGGTTCAGGTTCTTTCACAAACAAAAGGCCGCGTCATTTTCAGTGGTATCGGTAAAAGTGCCGTCATCGCCCAGAAGATCGTGGCCACGTTCAATTCGACGGGCACGCCGGCTGTTTTCATGCATGCGGCCGATGCGATCCATGGTGATCTGGGTATGATCTTGCCGGATGATGTGGTGGTGTTGATCAGCAAGAGTGGGGAGAGTCCCGAGATCAAGACCCTTATCCCTTTAATAAAGGAGTTCGGCAATACGTTGATTGCGATGGCGGGTAAACTGGATTCGTATCTGGCGCTTCAATCGGATCTCGTGATCGATACGGTGGTGGAGCAAGAGGCTTGCCCAAATAACTTAGCCCCCACTACCAGTACCACAGCGCAGTTGGTAATGGGAGATGCGCTAGCGATCTGTTTGATGAAGTTGCGCGGATTTCGGACAGATGATTTTGCGCGCGTGCATCCGGGTGGTGCCTTGGGTAAGCGCTTGTATCTGCGGGTACAGGATCTGGCCAATGCGAATGAGAAGCCGGCCGTGCAGTCGGATGCTTCTGTGCAGGAGGCGATCTTGGAGATGACGCAAAAAAGATTGGGGGTGACCGCGGTAGTGGATGCCGATCAAAAATTATTGGGCGTGATCACGGATGGTGATCTGCGTCGCATGTTGGAGCGTGGGTCGGATTGGGGCGGGATGAAGGCGGCTGATATCATGACAGTGGCACCGAAGACTATTGCGCCGGAAGCATTGGCGGTGGAAGCGTTGAGTGTGTTGCAAGAACATTCCATCACGCAGTTGGCGGTGGTGTCGGCAGAAAAATATGTGGGCATGATCCATTTACACGATCTGGTCCGCGAAGGACTACATTGATCTATACCTATGAATAAGCATCGTTATGTAGCAGTAATGGCCGGGGGGATCGGTAGTCGGTTTTGGCCCATGAGTCGATCCGGCTATCCGAAACAATTTCTGGATGTACTGGGTTTGGGTCGAACACTGATCCAACAGACGATCG
>CANGZN010000105.1 GCA_947458625.1 Chitinophagaceae bacterium | reverse complement strand
GTACGAGGAGGCCCGCAGTCAATCTGCCACCAACAAGGCCGCCTGATTTGACTTGGTCGCCCCGAAACTCACCATAACATTTCTTGGTACCGGCACCAGCAGTGGGGTGCCGATGATCGGTTGTGATTGCGCTGTCTGCACATCGACCGACACGCGTGATAATCGCCTTCGTTCAAGCATCTGGGTGCGCTCCGAGCAAACATCTTTAGTGGTGGACGCCGGCCCTGACTTCAGAGCACAGATGTTGCGTTCCAACATCAACACACTCGATGCCATTCTTCTTACGCATGCACACAAAGACCACATGGCGGGATTAGATGATGTAAGGGCCTACAATCATTTTCAACGGCGACCGATGCATCTCTATGCCGATCCCCGTACCGAAGAAGCGGTGCGCCGTGATTTTTACTATGCGTTCTCGGACGGCAAGTACCCGGGCACGCCCGACATCGATCTCTTCTCAATCGGTTCCGAGCCTTTTCAGGTTGGCGATATTCCCGTAACCCCGATCGAAGTCATGCACTTGCGTATGCCCGTGCTGGGGTTTCGCTTCGGCGACTTCACCTACATCACCGATGCCAATTTTATCGAAGAAGCTGAACTGGACAAGATCCGGGGCAGTCGCGTTTTGGTGCTGAATGCCCTGCGAAAAGAAAAACATCTCTCGCATTTCACGCTTTCGGAAGCGATCGAATTGGCTAAATCCCTTGATGTGCCGCAAGTCTATTTTACGCATATTTCACATCAGTTGGGATCGCATGCGGAGGTCAGTGCCGAACTGCCTGACGGTTGTAACCTGGCTTATGATGGCCTAGGGATTCAAGTCTCATAAAATACCTAACAGTTGTTCGTGTTTTGAAATTATTCCCGATTTTTGGGGTATGCATTTTCAATCTACTGAACTCACCGAGCAGGTAAAGCAAACCGCCCGTGATTTTGCGGAGCGGGCCATTCGTCCGCATGTGATGGAATGGGATGAGTCGCAATTTTTTCCGCGGGATGTATTTCGTCGCCTGGGTGAACTAGGCTTGATGGGTGTGTTGGTGCCGGAAGAATATGGCGGATCGGGCATGGGTTATGCCGAATATAAAGCGGCGATTGTGGAGCTCGCAAAGGTTTGTGGTTCGGTCGGACTCAGCATGGCGGCTCATAATTCACTTTGTACCGGTCACATACTTGCCTTTGGAAATGAGGAACAGAAGAAAAAATGGTTGCCGCGACTGGCCAGTGGAGAGGCGATCGGTGCCTGGGGGCTGACCGAGGCGAATACCGGCAGTGATGCCAGCAATATGCGTTGTACAGCGGTCCGAGAAGGGGATGAATGGGTGATCAATGGTACCAAGAACTGGATCACGCATGGTATCAGTGGTGAAATTGCGGTTTTGATCACGCGTACCGGTGAACCTCGTACAAAAAACAATGCAACGGCATTTGTAGTGGAGCGGGGCACACCCGGATTTTTAGCGGGGAAGAAAGAGAATAAACTCGGGATGCGTTGCAGTGAGACAGCCGAAATGATCTTTGATAACTGTCGCATTCCGGATGCGAATCGTTTAGGTGAAGTCGGTGATGGATTTCATCAGTCAATGAAAGTATTAGATGGCGGACGCATTTCTATTGCCGCCCTTTCGTTGGGTATTGCTCGGGGTGCTTACGAGGCGGCCCTGAATTATGCGCAGGAAAGAGAACAGTTTGGAAAGCCTATTGCACAATTCCAGGCCATCGGATTCAAACTGGCGGATATGGCAACGGAAATAGAGGCGGCGGATCTGCTCACCGATCAGGCGGCCTATAAAAAGCAGCATCATTTACCGATGACACAAGATGCGGCCATGGCTAAATATTATGCTAGTGAAGTAGCGGTGAAGGTCGCCAATGAGGCGGTGCAGATTTTTGGTGGTTATGGATACACAAAAGATTTTCCTGTGGAGAAATTTTATCGGGATGCCAAGTTGTGTACGATCGGGGAGGGAACTTCAGAGATCCAGAAGTTGGTCATTGCTCGATCGATCCAGCGTTGATCATTGCAATTCTTGCAGGTCGACAAGCTTTTTGTAATAACCATTTTGCGCGATCAGACTTTCGTGGTTTCCTCTTTCTACGATCAAGCCATCCTGCATCACGAGAATTTCATCTGCGTGCCGGATGGTGGAGAGTCGGTGCGCGATCACTAGGCTGGTTCGGTCTTTCATTACATTATTGATGGCTTCCTGTACCAGTCGCTCGCTCTCGGTATCGAGGGAAGAGGTGGCTTCATCTAAGATCAGGATAGCGGGATTTTTCAACAGGGCGCGTGCGATGGTCAGTCGTTGACGTTCACCGCCACTGAGTCTACTGCCCCGATCGCCCACGTTGGAATTATATTGGTCGGCTTTCTGTCGGATGAACGTATCGGCATTTGCTAGTCGCGCGACTGCTTCTATTTGCGGAAGTGGGGTTCCCTCCATACCCAGCGAAATGTTATTTGCAATGGTATCATTGAACAGTATGGCTTCTTGAGTAACCAGACTCATGTGTTGGCGAATGGAGGATAATGCGTATTCGCGGATGTCGACGCCATCGATCAACACCTGTCCGTCGGTCACATCATGAAATCTTGCCAGTAGGTCTGCCAAAGTCGATTTACCGGAACCAGAGGAGCCGACCAGCGCGATGGTTTTTCCTTTTGGCAGGGTGAAGTTGATTGTATTCAGGACCAGCTTTTCACCGTAAGCGAATCGTACGTTTCGGAACTCGATCTGTTGCTGGAATCCGTCAAATTTTATACCGGTCGGATTTTCATCGATGGTTTGTGGTGTGCCCAGTAACTCTTCGATGCGTGCGATGGCGGCGGAACCTTTTCGCATGTTGCTGAAAGAAGTGGAAAGGGATTTAACGGGATTGATGATGTTATAAAAAAGTGCGAGATAAGCAAGAAAGGTGGAAGGGGCCAGTGCGATCTCTTTATTCAATACGCTTTGTCCACCGAACCACAGGATACCGACGAATACACCCACGCCTAATACTTCTGATACGGGTGAGGCCAGGTCTCGGCGGCGACTGATCCGGTTGCGGGCGTGCAGCAATTCATCATTGGTCTGCTCAAATCGATTTCGGATCCAGTCTTGTGCATTGAACGACTTGATGATGCGGAGTCCGAGCAGCGTTTCATCTAAAATGCTTAACGATTCACCTTGTTTTTCCGCGGCCTCTTGTGATGTTTTCTTTAGTTGCCGGGAGATACGTCCGAGTATGAATCCGATGGCGGGGATGCAGACCAGTATGGCCAAGGTCAGCGCCGGGCTGATATAAAAAAGAACAAGGAAATTGATGAGGATGGTCATCGGGTCACGCACCCAACCTTCAAGTGCTCCTACCAACGAATTTTCTACCTCGTACACATCATTGGTTAAGCGGCTCATCAGGTCTCCTTTTCGCTGTTCCGTGAAGTAGCCGATGGGAAGGGTAAGTACTTTTTGATAGATATCTGTTCGAAGGCGGTGAATGATCCGATTTTTCATCGGATTCAGGATGTAGAAGGACAGATACAGAAAGATGTTTTTGAAGCCGATCGAAAGGAGGATGATCAGACAGATGATCCCCAGGGTGGCGACAGGTGTCAGGGTATCGACCTGTTGTAGCAGTACCTGGCGGATGGTTTCCATCACGGTATTGTCGGCCGGTTGGGAAAGGCGGCTGTTATCGCCATTGAAGATCAGATCGAAAAAAGGGGCCAGCATCCCAAAGGAGACGATCGAAAAAACGATGGACAGCAGGATGCAGATCAGGTAACCGGTGATGGAGCCGGTTTGATGACGGAGGTATTGGAAGATGCGGGCGTAGGTGCGCATGGGTTCGATCGGTACAAAGTAACTAATTTTAGGCCAGCGATCGGGTTTCGGTCGACTAGCAACTTAACAAACGTGCAGCCATGGAGGAAGGAAAACGTCAGCGGCAGATCGCCGGCTTATTGAATGAGGAGATGAATCGGATCTTTCAATCGCTTGGTTTGTCCATGCAGGATGGAGGAATGATCTCGATCTCCGCCGTGAAGGTCACCCCGGATCTCCTGGAGGCAAGATTTTACCTCAGTTTCTTTCAGGTTAAGGATCCGGATGCTGCACTGCGAAAAGTGACCGAGCGAATGCCGGAGATCAAACGTGAACTGACAAATCAAGTGCGACACCAGTTGCGCAATATGCCGGTCCTCAAGTTCTTTCGTGACGACACCCTGGATCATGTTTTTAAGATGGAGGAATTATTCAAGCGAATTGGCGAGGAGAACAAAACGGTGGAGGGGTCTGCAGACACTACCACGAACACCTAAATCACATCTTCTTTGTACCTGCATTTTGCCTGGCGATATTTTCGGTCTCCCAAGTCAACTACGGCCATTTCTCTGATCGCGTGGACCAGCGTTATAGCCATTGCCGTTGGGACGGGGGCGCTGCTGTTGGTGCTGAGTGTTTTCAATGGGTTTGAGGGGTTGGTCAAATCGCTCTACGCAGATTTTTATCCACCGATCCGCATCATGCCTGCAAAGGGAAAATTTACGGAGATGCCGGATTCGATGCAGGCGCGATTGGCTACTTGGCCGGGTGTTTCTGTGTTGTCAAGAACCATTGAGGATAAGGTTATTTTACAGCAGGGCGAGTATCAGTCAGTTATTCAGCTAAAAGGGGTTGATGAAGCATATAGTCAGGTGTCCGGTGTTCCGGATAGGATCTATCATGGTTCCTATTCGTTGGGCACTTACGAGCAGCCGGCTTTGGTGGTAGGTGCCGGTGTGGAGGAGGCGTTGGGTTTGTATGCAGGTAAGGAGGTGACGACTCTTCGCGCCTATATACCTCGGCGCGGCGGTGGTCGTTCTTTGTCTGAAGAAAACATCCAGCAACGAGAACTTTATGCATCCGGTTCATTCATGATCCAGCAGGATTTCGATGAACAGTATGGGTTGACGCGGTATGATTTTTTGCGTGATGTGTTAGGGGCGTCAGCCACTTCGTTCAGTGCGCTGGAGATAAAATTGGCAGATCCGGATCGGCTGCAACAAGTTAAAAAGGAGCTCAGGTCTTATTTGGGTCCGGCTTTCAGGGTGGAGGACCGTTACGAACAGAATCAAAGTTTATATGGGGTGATGAATGCAGAGCGGTGGATCGTATACGGTGTTTTGTCTTTGATCTTAGTGGTAGGTGCCTTCACCATGATCGGGGCGTTGACCATGTTGATATTGGAGAAGCAAACCGATATACAGATCCTTCGTTCATTGGGGGCAGAGCCGAGTGTGATACGCCGAATCTTTTTTTCAGAGGGGATGTTACTGGCTGGCATCGGGGCCGGTCTTGGTATGCTCTTGGCCTTATTACTGATCTGGCTTCAGCAAACGTTTCACTTGATTCCGTTGGGCGGTGGTAGTTTTCTGATCGATCACTATCCGGTTGAATGGAAGGGTCGGGATGCATGGCTGATCGCCGGCACGGTATTTTTCATAGCCGGTCTGGCCTCCTGGATTCCCGCATCAAAGGCGGCGTCTCGTGTGGAGTCGCTTCGTACTCAGTAGTCGCCTACGGTTTCCGGTAATTGTTCCAAGGCTCTTTTCAGTTGCTCGTCGTTCGGTGCGATGCCGTGCCACTCGTGTGTTCCTTCCATGAAGTCGACGCCTTTGCCCATGGCGGTACGCATCAGGATCACGATGGGTTTTTGGTTGCC
>CANGZN010000104.1 GCA_947458625.1 Chitinophagaceae bacterium | reverse complement strand
TTGTTGAAAGCAGCCTTACCCACGTTCCAAAGTCCGGAGTAAGCATCCGCGCTAGTGGCGATTCCCAATTCACCCATTCCACCGGAACGAGCATCAGGAGAAATACGCAAGAAAGGAACAGCCGTAGTGACCACATTGATAGGGTCAGCTTGGGCCATAACATTGTTTGACACACCGCAGAACAGTAGCAGTGCAGCCGTGAGTTTCAAAGCAGTTGGTCTCATTAGAAAGGTTTTAGAGTGGTGTAAATATAGGGGCTTTTCTAGAAAACCCGTATAAAAAAAGATTTTTTTTCGGGAGCAAAGGCCCTGAAACTCATGGATTTCCGTGAGTTATGGCCCTTTTTCCCGCGAGGATAACGGCGAACGCAGACGATTATTGCAAAAGAGTTAAAGAAATTATAAACACTAGAGGATGACCAGCTTTCCCAGGTATCGGGCCTCTCCTTTTCCGGCGGTACTGACCTTCAACCGGTACAGATAGGTGCCTCGTCCAAGGCGATCGCCCTGATCATCCTGTCCATCCCATTCTAGGTCCCGCGAAAAATTCCCCTCGGTGCTGACCGTTGACCGGATCGTGCGTACCACCCGTCCGGTTATGGTCATAACCTCCACCGCCACGTTCAGGACCTGCCCCGGGGCATTGTGCTCGAACCAAAAAGCCGTTCGGGTCGTGAAGGGGTTGGGATAATTCAATACCCGCTGAATACGAAGTGCCCCCGGCTCGCCCACCACGAACGTGAGAGTGCGTTCCGACGGATTGTTCAGTACGTCCCAAGCCCGAAGTTTGATCGAATAGGACCCCGGCTCCAAAACCGGTAACGGAAACCGGATCCGGCCGGTTTTATAGGTGTCGGCGTCGGACTGGTAGAAATCATTCAGCAGAAAGGTTGAAGGTTGAGGGGTGAAAGATGAATTGGTTGAAGCGTTTATGGTTGAGAGGGTGGCGATGATGTCGTGTCCGATGCCGCCGGCTGTATTGATCCCGGAGGAGTCGGAAAGTTGTGCCAACAGAATAGGTGACTCATTAGTCAGCCCGCCCTCGGCAAAGCCCTCTTCATTTAGGGAAAGACGAATACCCGGTCCTTCGTTATCCAAAAAAATACCCGACGCCTGATCACCGAACAGAACCGAATCAGCGTAGCCCTTGGCATCGCGTAAGGGGGAGCGAGCATAATAAGAGATACGTCCACGCCCAGGCACCGGATTCATATCCAGCGGGGCGGTGAATTCAAATTGAAACCGCCCGTTCGTCACGGTAGAGATCCCACTGAACAAAACCCCACCCGGCATTTCAACGGGCACGGAAAAAGAACCCGGATCATTGCCGAGCGTACGCTGCGTACGGGGTTTATCATAAACGGTCGGAAAAACCGAGCCATTGAAATCCGGGAGGCGAATACCGTTCCGATCAACCACTTCCCCTTCGATCACCACGCGTTGTCCGGCCTTGATGGTGTCTAAAAAAGAGAGTGGGCGACCATTGATCCGAAGCGTGCGTACTTCATCTGTCGGATAAGCAAGGGTCAGTGCCGGATCACCAAGCAGACTGAATTTCCGATTGTTCACCCGATCGGCAGATGTCTGATACGTAAGATTTTTCGCCTGACGGATCGATTCACCCAGTGATAGATATTTTCCCGACGCCTCCGGTTGCAGTGCGGTGCGCAGATAATTTTCATTGAGGATCCGGTTGCTGAATGCAAATACGGGTCTGGCGGTCGATAGTAAAGCGATCCCCCCGGCAGCCGGTTTGAGTAGCAATCGTTCACCCAATCCCCTGACAGCGGGATTATCAAAGGGTGCAAAATCACAGGTGGCCACAATGAAAAGTGGCAGCCTGTCGGGATTGTTCCAATTCTCTACCGAGGACCGAGAAACCAACATCTCCTCTGCCAACTGATCCTTTCCACCATGACCTGAATAATTGACAATGAGATTGCCTTTGAACACTTCTCTATCCAAAGCCTGATTGGCCTCGGGATAACGCGTGCCGCCGGCACCTGCCTGCTGACGAAAAGCATCCAGATAGATCTTGCGGGGGTCGAGCCAGGGCGCCAGCTGTTGCGAAACAGCGACCATTCCTTCTGCATCGTTCAGGTGCAGATTTCCATCCTCGTCATCCGCCACGAACGACAACCGTGTGCGCCAACTTCCCATAGTTGTTGTATCCTCATACGCCATCACTTTATCAACAAACGTCATTGCCTCCAAGGGTGTTCTGGCAGGGATGCGACCGATACCCAGATCCAGCAGATTACTGATCGCCGGATTATTTATATCCTCCGCATCATCCAGAAAGCCAAAATAATCATCCGTGCAATACGTGCCGAGCGGATCCAGTGATTCGGGACTTTGATAAACCGGGATCGGCCGATCGTTGTTGCGTACCCGATTCTTCGGATCGTAGGATCCGGCACCCATTAGCAGCAGATAACGGGGACGATCGGCAGGTGTGTTTCGGGCACGATCATAATACATCTTCATCAGATCCCGAATGGCCGTCGGGTCGTTGCTGCCGCCTCCGAATTCCTCCCGCACCTGTTCGAAGGGAATCACCTGCACCCGTAACCCTCTTTTATTGCGGTGATGCACCGCTAGTTTTTCGGCCGCGTTTCGCCAAGCATTCGGTACCACGATCACCATGTCGGAGGCAGGGGATCCATGCAGATCCTGAGTGGGTACCGCTCCGATGAATTGCGGCGCGGGAAAATCATTTCCGGTGAACGCCACGTATGATCGAATTTTATCAGGTGTTGTTTGCACGGTATACTGCGTACCGTTCCGGTCGCCCGATAACCGACGTACGTCGAACGCATCGGTCACATCCCAAACCGATAAATCGGCGGGTGCTGCCTGCCATTGATAGCGAACGACGGATGGCCCGACCGAACCCGGATCACTAAAGGATAGCATTTTTATGCCGCTCATGGATAGGGCGCGCGGCACGAACACTTCGATGCGATCGAGCCAGCCCTGCGCCCCGAAGGCGCCCGGCTGGTATTGGTAGCGAAGATCAAATGTGGAGGATGAGATCGTTGTCGTAAAAACATCTGTTCGCGCAATGGCGAAAGGGTCGTATTGATTGGTGCTGACAGGAGGAATGGTTTGCTGTCCGACGTCCTGCCCATTCAACCGAAGATCGAACCGGGATCCGGATCCGGTGCTTCTTGCCAAGACATAACTGCGCAGGATGGCTTGTCCGCCAGCAATAACATTGGGAAAACTGAAAGGAAGATCTTTCACCAGCGACTTGCCCGGTGCCTGTGCCAGCTCGTCGCCGAACCATTGTTGTCCGCTCGACAACAGGTTCACGGAATCGAGCTCGTACACCTTCCGATCGTAAAAACGATCGATGATATTGCCTGTAGATCCCGAAGCAGCTTGTGTGGAAATGCGTTTACCGACTCCGCCGATACTCAAGTAGTAATAGGCACTGTCGCTGTAGAGATTTTTCCGAAAGGAAAATGGGGGGGGGCCAGACTCAGGGACCCAAACATGTGGCCCTGGCGAATGAAAAAGAATGTGATCGTTCACGTTGAACTGCCCATCGCCGCCATCGAATACTTCAATGGCAATCTCACGCAGGTCATCCACATAAAACGATGAATTGGATTCACCCAGCATCTGCCCGCCTTTGCTGAAAAGCCGCAGGCCGGCGGAGGGAATCGGCAAATTGGCGATGCCGACTGTTTGGATCCTGGCTCCGTCGATGCGGTAAATCCCCTCACTGGGCACCCCAAGCTTATACCAGTTTCCGGTAGCGAGTACCGAACGGGACGCATAGGTACGCTGTGCTACGCCGTTGGCAGGGTATAGCACAAACGCTAAAAAAATCAAAAAAACAACGGCTCGGACCATTTCTAATCCCTTGGTTCTTTGGGATTTCTCCCCTTAAAATTTAGTAAATCCCCTATTCCCCGTGTCGCCGAAAGCGTTTATATTCGCAATTCGTCCTCCGGGTTTGATCGCGCATGCAATAAAACCCATCCGGGGCCGTTAAAAGTATTCCAATTCATAGGTTTATGCAACAACGTCTGAAAACCCTCTCCTGGCTCTTCGCCGCCACCGTCCTCTTCAGCTCCTGCAAAGGCGGCTTGTTCGGCAAAAAGAAATTCGATAAATCCGATGCCACGGGGTGGAACTACAACGATAAGAATCAAGGCGGTTTCCGTGTCGCCAAATCCCAAGAGCAAGGCCTCGGGCCCGGCTTGGTATTTGTGGAGGGCGGTACGTTCATGATGGGACAAACCGAAGAGGATGTGATGGGCGACTGGAACAACATTCCGCGTCGCGTATCCGTGCCTTCCTTCTACATTGACCGTAGTGAGGTCACGAACGTACACTATCGTGAATACCTACACTGGCTGAATCGCGTGTTCGATCCTTCAGATCCCCAATACATTCCGGTGATCCAAGGTGCCATGCCCGATACACTCGTGTGGCGCAGTGAGTTGAGCTTCAACGAGCCGATGGTAGAATATTATTTCCGTCACCCCGGATTCAATGATTATCCGGTTGTGGGTGTTAGTTGGGAGCAAGCGAAAGACTACTGCCTCTGGCGTACCGATCGCGTAAACGAGAACACGCTCATCCAAAAAGGCTACATCAACAAATCGAACATGAAACCCGGCGCACAGCAGGGCGACAATAACTTCAATACGCGTTCTTATCTGCTCGGACTCTACAATGCACCTCCCGGTTCGGCCATGAAGAAAAAAGGAAGCGGTTTGCCTCCAATGCCTGCCACGGTTGAATCCGGAACCATGCTTCCTGAATACCGTCTGCCAACAGAAGCTGAGTGGGAATACGCGGCGTACGGTTTGATCGGACAAAACCCCCGCACCTCCCTCAAAGAAGGAAAGCGTGGTGAGGAATTGCAACAGAATAAACAAGTATACCCCTGGGCTCAAAATGTGAACGGACTGCGCGATTCACGTCGCGGCAGCTGGCAGGGTGTGTTTCTCGCGAACTTCAAAAGAGGTTCGGGTGATAACGCGGGTGTGGCCGGTGGTCTGAACGACCGCGCCTTCTATACAGCGCCTTCAAAATCTTTCTACCCCAATAATTTCGGCTTATACAACATGGCCGGCAACGTAAGCGAGTGGGTGGAAGACACCTACCGTCCGCTCTCTGCTCTTGACTATGATGATCAGCCTGCACCGTTCCGCGGTAACAAATACAAGAAATTGTATGTGACCGATCCGACCACACTCGACCCATCTGCTCGTTACGAGAAAGACAGCTTGGGACGCGTTCGGATGGACTCCGTAACCGTTGCCGAAAGCAAAGACCGCCGCAATTATCAGCGCGGGAATGTGATCGACTTCCTCGACGGTGATGACCTGTCAATGGCCGAATACAAATACAAAGAATCTACGCTGCTCGATCCGGAGCGCTCCAAAGTTTACAAGGGCGGTAGCTGGAACGACCGTGCTTACTGGCTGAGCCCCGGTGCCCGTCGCTACCTCGAGCAAGATCAGGCCATGAGTACAATCGGATTCCGTTGCGCCATGAGCCGCCTCGGATCTCCTGAAGGAAATCGTCGCAAGACCGGACAGCATTTCCCGACCCGTCGCCAGAAGCGCTGATCTTCCCCAATAACATTCATCAAAACCCTCCCCTGTGGAGGGTTTTTTGTTGGTAGTTTTGTCGCATGTCGATCGAATCACTCTATCAGATCTATTTACAACATCCCAACGCACAAACAGATAC
>CANGZN010000103.1 GCA_947458625.1 Chitinophagaceae bacterium | reverse complement strand
TTATACGGCAATCGAAATGAATATTCAGGTTCCATTCGGTACGATGGATCAGAACTACGCACACTGGATCCCGATCAATTGGCCGACTTGCGCAGGGATAAACTGGCCATTGTCTTTCAGGACATGCGCCTATTCCCGGAGCCAACGCTACGTGATAATTTTGAGATCAAACGACAACTGACCGAACACCATTCGAAGGAAACGATACTGGAATGGGCAGTACGCCTGGGTATCGATCACCGCTTGGATACCCCTGCTAAACTTTGTTCATACGGTGAACAACAGCGTGCTTCCATCATACGTGCGCTGCTGCAACCGTTCAAGTGGATCCTGCTCGATGAGCCGTTCAGTCATCTCGATGATGCCAATGCACATAAAGCCATGCAACTGATCCTGGAAGAATCAGAGAAGCAAGGTGCAGCCGTGCTGTTGGCCGATCTGGAGATCGTTCCGTTCTATCCTTCTAGCCGTCTGATCCGGCTGCTCGCATGAAACATCCTTCCTTCCATATCATCAAGCCCTTGCTTTTCACCGGAGAGCGTTCCTCTACGAGATGGTTTTCGTATGTGGGATTGGGGATTGGTGTCTTATTGCTGCTGTTAGCCCAACAGTTATTTATTGATATTCAAGCGCTGGTCAAACAAACCAGTATTCGAAAGAACGGATTTGATTACATCTCTGTCACCAAACAGATCACGAATGAGAACATGGGTAGAGACAACCGGTTCAGTGCAGCCGATATTGACACCCTTCGTACTCAATCCTTCATACAAGGTGCCGCACCGTTGATCTCCAATCGATTTGAAGTGGTGGCTACTGCCGGCGACCAGATCCCGTTCGCCTCTGATATATTCCTGGAGGCCTTGGAAACGGAATTTATCGATACGGTGCCGGCAGGATTTACCTGGCAACCCGGACAAGCACTGGTGCCCCTGATCTTCTCTTCCGATTTTTTGGAGATGTACAATGTTTTTGCCCCGAGCTATGGCTTGCCACAACTTTCCATGGAAACGGCCTCGAATGTGATCATCGGCCTGCGTTGCGAGGGACAAAAAGGCGGACAGGTTTTTCGTGCGCAGATCGTTGCTTTCTCTGACCGGATCAACTCCTTATTGGTTCCCAAATCCTTTCTGGATTGGGCCAATCAGGAATTTGAGGGATTACCGTCGGCTAATGCCTCTCGTGTATACATCAAAACAAAAGATGCCAATAGTCCAGATCTGTTGGATTTTCTCGCCACCAAAAATTATCGGGTCAACAAGGAGAAAACCGCTTTCGGTCGATCGAAGCAGATCCTGCAGGGGGTGATCGCCGGTCTGGGTATTTTCGGTGTGCTGGTGGTCGGGCTGGCCTTATTGCTTTTCTCTTTCTATCTGCAACTGATGGTAGCCCGCAGCCGAGATAACCTGCAATTGCTCTTAACGATCGGTTATCGCCCCGATTGGCTGAGCCGTCAGGTAGCCCGTCGTTTCATACCCGTCTATTTGATCGTGGTGGTTGCCGCACTCGTTGTTACGCAACTATTGCAATACGGATTCCATCAGGTCATTATGTTCAATCGTCCGGAGCTTTCCTCCTGGCTTCATCCCAGTGTATGGATAACCGCGATCATACTCACAGTACTATCGATCCTCACCAACCTGCGCATGGTAAAAAAATTGCTGTACGGGATCTCCTGATCAACAGCGTTCGTAAATCACCGAAGCACCTTGTCCAACCCCTACGCACATCGTTGCCAATCCATATCGCTTCTCTGACCGATTCATTTCATGCAGTAAGGTAGCGGATAGACGAACACCACTGCAGCCCAACGGATGACCCAATGCAATGGCGCCACCGTTCACATTCACCATGCTTGGATCCAATTCAAGATCGCGCATGCAGGCCAATGCTTGAGCCGCAAAGGCCTCATTCAACTCAATGAGGGAAAGATCCTGTATGGTGAGCCCGGCTCGCTTCAATGCTTTTTGGGTAGCGGGTACGGGACCGATTCCCATGATGCCCGGATCAACCCCGGCAACGGCCATGGAAACGATACGTCCCAATGGTTTCAAACCAAATATTTTGAGTGCTTCTTCGCTGGCCAACAACATGGCAGCTGAACCGTCATTGATTCCGGAGGCATTACCTGCTGTGACGGTACCACCCTTCACGAAAGCTGGTTGCAGGGAAGCTAATTTTTCAAGCGTGGTTTGACGAGGGTGTTCGTCTTGTGTGAACCAGCTGATCATCCCTTTATTAACCAGTTCAACGGGCTGTATCTCATCTGCCCATCGATCGGCCTGTTGTGCAGCGAAATATTTCTGTTGAGAGGCGTACGCGAAGGCATCTTGATCGGCTCGCGAAATATTCCACTGACGAGCCACGTTCTCGGCGGTTTCACCCATGGAGAATGGTGGATATAGTTCCGCGAGTTGGGGGTTGATGAATCGCCAGCCTAACGTTGTATCGAAGACTTGTGCCTGCCGGTCGAAGGCCGTTTGTGCTTTGGCCATTACAAAGGGCGCACGGGTCATGCTTTCTACGCCGGAGGCGATGATGAGATCGGCGTCTCCCATCGCTACTTGACGAGTGCCGTCCATGATCGCTTGCAGTCCGGAGGCACAGAGCCTGTTCACGGTGGTGCCTGGTACGGAAACCGGTAAACCGGCCAATAATGCCGCCATGCGGGCCACATTCCGATTGTCCTCTCCAGCCTGATTGGCCGCGCCGGCGATCACATCTTCGATGCGAGATGGGTCGACTGACTCATTCCGATGCATCAGGGCCCGAAGTATATATGCCAAGAGATCGTCGGGGCGCCACTGACTAAGGGTGCCTCCGAATTTTCCGATGGGGGTGCGCACGGCATCTACAACGTATACGGCTCGCATAAAAGGATTTGTTACAAATATCACGTAATCCCCGGAAACGCGACCGACCGGGTTATCTTTGCAGACCATGTTCCCGATCGGACACAACATACGACACTGCTCACTCCCGGAGTTGGAGCAATATTTTCTGGAAGCCGGCCAGCCTAAATTCCGCGCCAAACAAGTATATGAATGGCTTTGGCAGAAGAAGGCATTGCACTTTGCCGATATGACCAACCTCAGCAAGGAGCTGCGTCAGCAACTCGGCGAACAATTCACCCTGCCGGCGTTGCAGATCGACCAGCTACAAGTGTCGGAGGACGGAACCCGAAAGTTTCGGTTCCGAACCTGGGACGGTCATTTTGTCGAAGGTGTTCTGATCCCCACTGAGGCTCGCCTCACTGCTTGTGTTTCTTCCCAAATCGGCTGTTCCCTGAGTTGTAAATTCTGCGCCACCGGATACATGGAGCGCAAACGCAATCTTCAGTTCGATGAGATCTATGACGAAGTAGTGCTCATCAACAGTGAATCCGAAAAAGTATACGGACGCAAACTCACCAACATCGTTTTTATGGGCATGGGCGAACCCCTGCTCAACTACAAACAAGTTTTAAGATCTATCGATCGGATCACGGCAGTAGACGGAATGGCGATGAGTCCACGCCGCATCACCGTCTCCACAGCCGGTGTATCCAAAGGCATCCGTCAACTCGGAGAGGATGGTGTTCGTTTCAAACTGGCACTCTCCCTGCATGCCGCGAATGACCGGAAACGCAATGAGATCATGCCCATCAATGATTCGAATAACATCCAATCCCTGGTGGCAGCCCTGAATGATTTCTACAAGCAAACCGGCAACGAGATCACATTTGAGTACATCCTATTCCGTGATTTCAATGATTCAATGGCCGATGCAGATGAACTGATCAAACTCTATCGGCAAGTACCGGCCGATTTGGTAAACCTCATTGAGTACAATCCGATCGATCAGGCGAAATTTCAAAAGCCGAAAGAGGAAAAAGTGGAGGCGTTCATGCAGTATCTGGAGAAAAACCGGGTGAATGCACGTCTGCGAAGAAGCCGGGGCAAGGACATCGATGCGGCGTGCGGACAACTCGCCAATAAGTCCCGTTAAACCTTTTGGGTCTGGTTCCGTCTATCTTTCTGTTCGCCAGCGGGCGGACCTAAAAAATACGTAATGAAAAAGATCCTAACCACTCTACTACTGGTGGCCGGTTTGGCCGGAACAGCCATTTCACAAAAGATACCGGATCGCCCGGAAGGACCACCCCCAACTCCACATAAGCCCCGGCATGAGAAAAAAGGTGGTGCTCAACATCTGCCCTTGAAAGAATTAGAACTTTCGGATGCCCAGCGAGATGCGTTTCGAAAACAGCGTGAGTCCTTCAAACAGCGAATGGACGTCTTGAAAAAAGAAGAGAACATCACGGTGAAGGAATGGAAGTCAAGAATGGAAAATCTTCGTAAGGAGAATCTATCCGTGATGCAGAACATACTCACGTCTGAGCAGAAAACAAAAATGAGTGAATTGCGGAGGAAGACGCAAGACCGTCAAATGCAGGGCATAAAAAAACAATTGAACCTGACCGAGGATCAATTATCCCAATTGAAAAAGCAGCGAGCTGCCACGCAAAAACAACTGCAAGCCATTCGTGAGAACAATACACTCACCGAAACGGATAAGAAAGAAGCTACCAGAAAGCTGATGAAAGAACAGAAAGAAAGCTTCGGTAAGTTGCTGACGCCAGAACAAAAAGCAAAGCAAAAAGAAATGCGCCCGCCACACGGACCAAAAGGCAGACCTGGCCGCCAGGGTATGATGCCCCCGCCACCCGACGCACCGGCTCCCATCTCCATCAGCTAATCAGTTCAAAATATTGCCCCCCGACCCGGGGGGATTTTTTTATGTGCCCGCTGCACAAAGAGTTATCTTTGTGCTTTCCTGTTGTAAAACAGCAATTATGCAAAAAAGAGGAGCCGATCGGTTCAGTCATTTCAACGACAAAAAAGGCGCTGCCAAAAAAGAGCAGATCCGTCAGGACAAACGAGAAGTGCGCAAAGAACGAGAGGCGTTCTTCGAAGCCAAAAAAAGAGCCGCTCACTCATCCCCTTCCGCAAATCCGCGAATACCGGTCAGAGAGGTAGTTGACAAGATGCCATTGAACAAATACCTGGCCCATGCAGGTGTAGCAGCACGTCGGGAAGCCGCAGATATGGTAAGACAAGGACTTGTATCCGTGAACGGGAAAGCCGTTATGGAACCCGGACATAAAGTAATGCCCGGTGATATCGTCAAGTTTCGTGGTAAGCCGATCAAACCGACCCGCGAATTCGTCTATATTCTTCTCAACAAGCCAAAGGATTATATCACTACCCTTCGTGATCCACAGAAAAGAAAGACCGTGATGGATATTGTTCGTTCTGCCACGCAGGAACGGATCTTTCCGGTGGGACGACTCGACCGGAACACCACCGGCGTGCTGTTACTGACTAATGACGGAGAACTCGCACAAGGACTCTCCCACCCCAGCAACGAGATCAAGAAAGTATATCATGTACAACTTGACCGCCCCCTGGAACGAAATCACTTTGAAGCTTTACTGAAAGGTGTTGAATTGGAGGATGGCCTCGCAACAGTGGATGTACTGGCGTATGCCGATCTCAAAGACAAAACGCAGATCGGTGTAGAGATACACAGCGGTAAAAACCGGATCGTGCGTCGTTTATTCGAGCACTTCAAATACGACGTGAAAGGATTGGACCGAGTCGTCTATGCAGGGCTCACAAAGAAGAACGTGGATCGAGGCAAATGGCGTTTTCTATCGGAAAAAGAAATAAGGGACCTGAAATACTTTGGAAAAGGAAAATG
>CANGZN010000102.1 GCA_947458625.1 Chitinophagaceae bacterium | reverse complement strand
CCCGGCACGGGAAAGACAACCCTCGCCACCGCCCTCAGCCAATCCCTGAAAAGACCCTTCTACACCCTTAGCGCTATTTCTGCCGGCGTGAAAGACATACGTGAGGTGATCGACCGATCCAGGGGTATGCCCGGTTCCATTTTATTTATCGACGAGATCCATCGCTTCAATAAATCACAACAGGATGCCCTGCTAGGTGCAGTAGAAAAAGGATGGATCACCCTGATCGGCGCTACTACTGAAAATCCATCCTTCGAAGTAAACGCTGCCTTACTCAGCAGATGTCAGGTCTATACATTGAAATCGCTTGAACCCGATTCGCTCCGAAGGCTGTTGGAACATGCGCAACAACACGATGAATGGACGGCCTCCCGAAAAGTGATCCTCAAAGAAGATCAGGCCTTATTGCGGCTAAGCGGAGGAGACGCCCGGAAACTGCTGAACCTGTTCGAACTCTGCGTAGAACAAATTCAACCGGGAGACGAACTCACCGATCAGGTAGTGATGGATACGGCCCGACAATTCATCGCCCGATATGATAAAGATGGCGAGCAACATTATGATATCATCTCGGCATTCATCAAATCCATTCGAGGCAGTGATCCCAACGCGGCTATATACTGGCTGGCACGCATGATCGAAGGCGGGGAATCGATCTCGTTCATTGCCCGGCGCATGATCATTCTCGCCAGCGAGGATATCGGTAATGCCAATCCAACCGCACTGATCTTGGCGAACAACACCTTTGAAGCGGCTGAAAAGATCGGCTATCCGGAAGCGCGTATCCTACTTTCTCAATGCGCGATCTATTTAGCCTCCTCTGCTAAAAGCAATGCCTCCTACTTGGCGATCGATCAAGCATTGGATCTTCTACGAAAAAACGGCGATCAACCTGTGCCGCTTCATTTGCGAAATGCTCCGACTTCACTAATGAAAAAGGAAGGATACGGAAAGGACTATCAGTATGCGCACCAATTCCCGGGAAATTTCATTGAGCAGGAGTTCCTACCCGATGTTTTATCCGGCACCAAATTCTTCGATCCGGGAAAAAATCCCCGCGAAGAAGAGATGAGACTGTGGCTGAAAAATCGGTGGAAGGACAAATACAACTATTGAAGATGAAATGGGAATTAAAAAAATTTACGGAGCTCAGCGTGGAGGAATTATATGCGATCCTGCAACTGAGAAGTATCGTGTTTGTGGTAGAGCAAGCTTGTGCGTATCCCGATATGGATGATAAGGACCAACTGTCATGGCACTTCATGGGTTGGGAGAACGGATCACTGGTTGCTTATACACGGTTATTGCCACCCGGACTCTCATTTGAAGAAGTTTCCATTGGGCGAGTGGTCACATCACCTTCCATCAGAAGAAGTGGAACGGGCAGAATACTCATGCAGAAAAGCATAGAAAATTGTTACCATTTGTTTGGGAAAGGCCCTATCCAGATCGGTGCACAGCAATATCTGGAATCATTCTATCAGTCCCTCGGATTTGAAATAAGTGGTTCACCCTACCTCGAGGACGGGATTCCACACATCCACATGATTTTACGATAAGTCGTTTCGTAGATCTCCTACGTACAACCGCTTTTTTAGTCTGATTTTCAGCTGTTTTCCTCTCTAAAATTAGCCCACGGGTTGGTGCAAGTCTAGTTTTGGATAATCATCCTATACCTAGTAAACCAAATCCAATCCAATGAAAAACCAAACCACAATGGGACGGCTGATGAGCCTTCTTCTTGGTTTGCTCATCAATTTTCTCCCAGTCCAAGCACAATACTATGGGGGCAACGGCAAGATCGAATTCGGTCTGGGCGTTGGTCCCATGTTTGCTTTAACCGACCTCGGCGGATCCGCCGGAATCGGACGGGGCTTTCTGAAAGACCTCGACTTTCCGCAAACCAAAGCCAGTTATGGAGTATACGTGACCGCTCATCCTGCTGAGTGGCTGGGTATCCGTGTGGCAGCCACTATGGGCAGCGTTGGTGCAAACGATGCAGATGCCCCAAATAAAGGCGGTGCAGAGGTTGATCGGTTGGAACGCAACCTTCACTTCCGTTCTACTATCCGTGAGGCCTATGCAGCCGTAGAGTTCTACCCTACAGTCTTTTTAGAGCAATATGCTGATTTGGCAAGAAAATTTCGCCCCTACGGAGTTGCCGGTATCGGTATTTACAATTTCAATCCAGAAGTTCAAGATGTTGATGGTAGCTGGGTGAAAACACAACCCCTCCGTTTGGAAGGACAAGGATTCGCGCAGTACCCCAACAGCAAACCCTATGAGCTAACACAGATGAATCTGATCGGAGGCATCGGTTTTAAATACTACCTGAGCAATACCATGTATATCGGGACCGAAGTATTGTATCGCAAACTCATGACCGACTACCTCGATGATGTAAGCCAAGACCATTACATCGATCCTATCTACTTCGACCAATACTTGCCTGCTGCGCAAGCAGAGCAGGCTCGCCGATTGTTTTACCGTGGTACTTATTCCTACCCCACGACTCGCCCTTACAGTGAATTTCAACAACGGGGCGACCCCAAACAGAATGACAGCTATTTCAGCACCACCATTCGTTTAGGATTTCGCTTGGGCGGTCAAGGAATAGGAAGAACACCACGTGGACAAAGATGCCCCATCTTCTAAAGAATTGCTTGGTTCTGAAAACGGTACTTGGTTGACAGCCTGATCCGTTCCCTACCCTACTTTTCTAGTGTACACGCTCCGAATCAAGCTACGGCCCGCCTCCGGCGGGCCTTTTTATTTCAACTCCGCCCGCAGGAAAGGTGCGGTCAGACTTTTCGATACGTGTTGAACCTCCTCGGGTGTTCCTTGTGCAACAATGGATCCACCCCCATCACCTCCTTCAGGTCCGATATCGATGATATGATCTGCCACTTTAATGACATCCATGTTGTGTTCGATCACCAACACGGAATTCCCTCTGTCAACCAAACGGCTCAACACCTCCAATAATTTTTTGATATCCTCGAAATGCAACCCGGTTGTCGGCTCATCCAGAATGTAGATCGTCCGACCCGTATCCCGTTTAGCCAACTCCGTCGAGAGTTTGATCCGTTGTGCCTCTCCCCCACTCAACGTAACGGCTGATTGTCCGAGTGTGATGTACCCCAACCCCACATCCTGCAACACTTTGATCTTTCGGTATATAAAAGGCACGGCCTGAAAAAAATCAACCGCTTCATCGACGGTCATATCCAACACATCAGAAATCGATTTACCCTTGTAGCGGATCTCGAGTGTTTCGCGGTTGTAGCGACGACCATTGCATTTTTCACAATGCACATATACATCAGGCAGAAAATTCATTTCAATCACGCGCATACCCCCACCCTCACAAACCGAACAACGACCTGTTTTCACATTGAACGAAAAACGGCCGGCATTGTATCCGCGGATCTTCGATTCAGGTAAGGCGGCAAAAAGATTTCGGATCTCAGTAAAGAACCCACAATAAGTAGCCGGATTGCTTCGCGGCGTACGACCGATGGGTGCCTGATCGATATCAATGACCTTATCGAGCTGCTCCAAACCTTTGATCGACTTGTAGGCCAGCGGTTGCTTACGCGATCCAAACGCATGTGCCGAAAGGATCGGATACAAGGTTTCGTTGATCAAAGTCGATTTGCCGCTTCCACTGACTCCGGACACCACCACAAAACAACCCAGCGGCAGTTTCAGATTCACCGACTGAAGATTATTTCCACTAGCACCCTTTAATTCGAGAAACTGTCCGTTGCCGGGTCGACGCTCTTTCGGTATCTCAATCTTCCGTTTTCCACTCAAAAAAGCCGCCGTATTCGACTTCCCCTTGAGTAAATCCTTCGGCGAACCTTGCGACACCACACGACCTCCGTGCACACCGGCACCCGGACCCATATCGATCAAGTGATCGGCTGCCATCATAATGTCCTTATCATGCTCCACCACCAACACCGTGTTACCCAGATCCCGTAAATGCTTCAGGGCTTCGATCAATCGCTGGTTATCGCGCTGATGCAATCCGATTGAAGGCTCATCCAATATGTAGGTGATGCCCTGCAATTGCGAACCAATCTGCGTAGCCAATCGTATGCGCTGCGACTCACCCCCGCTCAAGGTGCGGGTGGGTCTACTCAAGCTCAGATACGACAACCCAACATTGAGCATGAATTGCAATCGCTCCCGGATCTCCTTCAAAATATCCTTTGCGATCGCCTGTTGTTTTCTATCGAGATATAATTCGATACCATCGAACCAGGCTGCCAGATTATCAAGATTCATTACCGACAGCTCAGCAATGCTTTTCCCATTCACTCGAAACCAATTGCTCTCTTTTCGCAGGCGAGTGCCATTGCAATCGGGGCAAGGTTGCTCCGTCATATATCCTTCGGCCCATTCCCGAATATTCTCGCTATACGGATTCACATACCACCGATGTAATAAATTGATGACGCCCTCGAAGGGTGCATTGGGATCGAATTTCATGTCCACCACTTCCTCTTCCTTCATTTCTCCCTCCTCGTTTCCATAGAGCAGAACATTCACCTGCTTTTGAGAGAGTTCACCGACCGGAATCTTCAAAGAGATCTTATTCTTTTTTGCTAGCTCCTGCGCCTGCCGGTAAACCCAAGCTTCACGCTCCTCCCCCAATGGCGCAATGCCGCCTTCCTGAATACTGAGATTTTTATCCGGAATCACCAGCTCCAGGTTGACGCGGTGCTGTGTACCAAGTCCCTTGCAAAGTAGGCAAGCTCCATAGGGCGAATTGAATGAAAAGGCATTGGGAGAAGGCTCCTCATAACTGATCCCCGTGTCGGCACACATCAAACTCTTTGAATACTGAACCAGTTGCTTTTCGTCAACCAGCAAGAACATCAGTCCCTTACCCAACTTCATCGTCTGATGCACACTCTGGCTTACCCGTCCAATCAGATCATCACTCAATTTCAAGCGATCGACCACTAACTCGATATCGTGTATAGAGTACCGGTCGACCTGCATCTTCGGTACCAGATCTTTCACCTCTCCATCCACCCGCATTTTCAAAAAACCTTTCTTCCGCCATTCTTCGAATAACTCGCGGTAATGACCTTTTCGTCCGCGGACTAACGGCGCCAGGAGTTCTATTTTCTTACCGCTAAATTTCTCTTTGATGTCAGCCACGATCTCTTCTTCACTCCATTTCACCATGGGCTTTCCGGAGTTGTAGGAATAGGCCGTACCGATCCGGGCGTACAGCAAACGAAGAAAATCGTAGATCTCGGTGACGGTGCCCACGGTAGAGCGCGGGTTCTTATTAGTCGTTTTTTGCTCAATGCTGATGACCGGTGAAAGTCCGGTTACCTTATCAACATCGGGCCGTTCCATATCGCCCACGAATTGACGCGCATAAGCCCCGAAGGTTTCCAGATAGCGCCGTTGCCCTTCGGCATAGAGCGTATCGAATGCAAGGGATGATTTTCCGCTGCCGCTAAGTCCGGTGATCACCACCAATTGTTGGGCCGGGATCTTGAGGTCGAGGTTTTGCAGATTGTGTGTCCGCGCCCCTTCGATCTCGATGTATTCTGTATGGTGGGTGGTGGACATGAGGGACGAAATTACGAAGGTTGAACGGTGAAAGCTGAAAGGTGAAGTGCCGTCGTTTCACCCTTCATCCTTCATCTTTCATCTATATTTGCGTCATGCGCGAATTATCGGTCGTCATAACGGTCATGAACGAGGAGGCGAACATCGCTCCCCTGCTGGCGGCGATACGGGCTTCTTTAGGT
>CANGZN010000101.1 GCA_947458625.1 Chitinophagaceae bacterium | reverse complement strand
GGTCATCAGAATCCTTTTTTAGGGGACTGGCTGCCACCTACTCCTACTTCGCTTGAACCAAACACGGTGATCTCCGATTTGATGAAATCTTTTTCCTCAGCCTTATAAATGTTCTCCACGAACTGTTGGGGATTGCGATCGATGTAGGGAAACCAGGTGCTTTGTATCTGGACCATAATGCGGTGCCCTTTTTTGAAAGTGTGTAACACATCTTGCAACGGTACATTTACATCGGTAGGCTGACCGGGCACGAAGGGTTCCGGCTTTTCGAAGCTATTGCGGAATCTTCCGCGGAACACTTCGCTGCGTACCAATTGCTGATAGCCCCCCATGATGATGTTCTTCGGATTATGCTCGTAGTTCGGGTGGTTGTCGGGGTACACATCGATGAGCTTGACGATGAAGTCGGCATCGGTGGTGGAAAGTGCTACTTTGAGTTTTGCGTTGATCTCGCCCGCGAGGGTAACGGGATCGGTAAGCGGGTCGGTTTCGAAGGTGAGCACATCCGGTCTGCGAGACGCATGTCGTTGATCATCGCTCATGAAATTGCGGGGGGTGAAGGTCAGTCCCTCCGTTTGTGAAGTATAGGGCACCGGTTTCGCGGGATCACTCACGTAAGAAAATCGTTGTGTGGCATCGGTGGGTTGATTCACATATAATTTTCCGTTGGTTCCGAAATACAATTTTGCCGGAGGAATATCCGAAGGAGGCCATACATCAAATCGTTGCCATTCCTTGGTGCCGGTGTTGTACATCAATGCTTCGGGTAATTTGGGATCGGGTGCATCTTTTAGGTGGTAGGCGAAGAAAGGCGCCTCGACACTACGCAGAAAATAACTCGAAATACTATCGCCGAAGTAGATGTGATTATGGGTGTTTTGCTTCGTCTCCCTCGACCATTGTCCGTGTGCCCAGGGCCCCATGATGATGCTATTCTTCGCGCCGGACGTGGTACGCTCGATCGTCTTGTAAATGTTCAATGGCCCGTACAGATCTTCTGCATCGAACCAACCACCGACAGTAAGTACAGCAGGTTTAACCTTTTGCAGATGTGGCAGAAGGTTTCGTTTTTGCCAGAAGGTGTCGTAATTGGGATGGTCGATGATTTGTCTCCAGAAGAAATTATCGTAGTGATATTTTTCGGTGATGTTCTTGAGCGGACCCTGGCTTAGATGGAAATTGTATCCGTCCTTGGGATTGTTGGCATAGAAACGCATCATCTCTTGCATATACCAGTCGGTGCGGGTGGTATCTTTTTTCTGATAGCCAAATACTGCGAAAGCGGCGGTGTAACTCTGCAGAAAGGCACCCATGTGGTGAAAATCATCAAAGAAGAAATCCGAGATCGGAGCTTGTGGGGAGCAGGCCTTAAGGGCCGGATGTGCATCGGGCAGTGCCGCTGCCGTATAGAAGCCGGGATACGAGATGCCGTACATCCCAACCCGGCCGTTGTTACTGGGCAAGTTCTTCACCATCCAGTCGATGGCATCATAGGTATCGGAGCTTTCGTCAATAGCTTTTTTATTCTTTGGATCGTTGCCGGGGATGTTGGGCGTCATGTTGTTGAACTCGCCATCGCTCATGTATCGGCCTCGAACATCTTGAAACGCCAGGATGTATCCGTCGCGTACCAGATAACGGGAGGGATGTCCCCCCGTATTGAATCCCCGATAATCGGAGGCGTTATAGCAGGTTCGATTCAGCAGAATGGGGTAAACTTTAGATCGATCTTTTGGAATGTAAACAAGCGTAAAAAGTTTCACCCCGTCGCGCATGGGTATCCGATACTCAAAAACATCGTAATTGGCTTTCATGTATTCTACGTCTGAGGTCTGCGCCATGGAATGAAAACCAACGACCGAAGTAATAAACAGGAGAAGGAACGTTCGCATGATTATATTTTTAGGTAGAAAAGAGAAACCGTAAGGTAGTTTTTTTTGGGTTAAGTAATTTTGTAAAAACGTGAACAGATGCGGATCTCATTTTGTATTTTTTTATTGATTTTTTTATGGGCCTGCAAGGAGAACACCGGCAAGCCTAATACTCAACAAATAAGCGCGCCCTCCCCTACGCTTCCGGTGACGAACAAGGTCGATTCCTCACTGGCAGGCAGCTGGGTCTTGGCCGGACTTCCACAAGCAGCCACCCCTTTTGACAAGTTATACCCCCGCCAACGGCCTGCGATATTCATTCAGTCAGACTTACAACTGATTTCCGGATCTACCGGGTGCAACCGGTTCAGTGCCACGATCGCAACTATTGGCGATAAACTCGCCTTTACCGATTTTACTAGCAGCACCCTCAAATGTCTCGGCGAGGCAGAACCAAACTTTCTGAAGGGATGGAAGGAGACAAAAAAATATCGCTTCCAAAACCCTGATGAGATGTTGTGGGGAACTGATTCCGTGGTTTGGATGGTGTTTAAGAGACGATGAGGTAAATATCCGGTATCTTAGACCATGTATGTTTCTTGTTAGATTATTTAAGCATGATCGCATCGCGGCGATCATCGTAAGCGCCCTATTGTTGGGTTTCATTTACCTGAATTACAAGTGGGGCTTTGTTGCCACCCCCCTACTTCAATATGGCATGTACAGCCAACCCGTACCGATCGAGGGCGAAAGAACTATCTATCGGATTTTAGATGCTAAAGGGATCGATCACATGCCCCGATTACACTTTTCTGAAAGAGATCAGCTAACACATTATTTGAATGGCATGTCGAATCTTTCGAACAATGATCATATTAGGTCGGTATTCATGCCTGTCTTATCAATGCTTCACATAGCCAACCCTCCGTCAAAATTTGGGATTCAGGACAGCCCGCTCGAGAAATCCGGTAAATGGCTTGGTGAAAGAGTCCGTAAATGGATCAACGAAAATAGCCGGGATAAAGTGATACGTTTTGAGCGATCTGCCTATGTATGGAACGGATCAAAATTGATCCCCTCTCAACCCAACAAATTGATATATGCCTATTTTCCGAAGAGATAAGGCGCTTGAAAAGATCCTCTCGGTCTATTTGATCTGCTTTCTGGGTTGGATCGGATGGGTTTATTCCTGCGAAGCATTCCTTAGTCAGGTTCAACCAACCCATATTCAAAATCGACTTGACCTCACCTTGAATTTATTGCTCTCAACCGGGATACATGAATGGCTTGTCAACCAGCCTTCATTATGCTACCTGTTGGACATACTCTTTTTGACACATCCTTTAATTCTCCTTGCTTCTGTTCGACTTCCCAACTTTGCCCGGATCACCTGGGTTGTAGTGGCATTTAACCTTTGCTATGCATTACTGGGTTCGTGCTACACGCTTTTAAGCATACAGCTGTGGATCGGTTGGTTTTTTATACCGCTTCTATTCACGACGAGAGACGAAAAAAGCACTGGCTTATCCATCGAAGGGATGCGATATGCTTTTTTATTGATTTTTCTATCCGCCGGATTATGGAAGATCCGGGCTGGCGGGATTTTCGATACACACGTCATGAGTGGTGTTTTGATTACCCAGCATGCCACCGAGCTGGCGCTTTCCCCAGACAATCTCCACACACAGTTCATTGCTTGGATGATCAAACAGCCTTTAATATCCTACACTTTATATTTCCTCGGCACGATGATTGAGTTATCATTCTTCGTTGGGTTGTTTACCAAAAAATGGGATAGGCTACTCAGTTGGGGACTGATCTTTTTCATCATCATGGATATACTGCTGATGCGGATCAATTATGCTGCCTGGCTTGCATTTGTGCCCATCATTCTGGAAGCCAAAAAAGTCCACCACACTGCGAACTCAACCCCTCGCACCGAACAATAAACTTCCGATCCGAAGCAGGTTGCTTCCCTCCTCTATGGCCAGCTGGTAATCACCGCTCATGCCCATGGAGAGTACTTGAAAAGGCTGCACCAACTGGCTGTTTTCAAGCTGTTGGCAGGTCTGATAGGTTTGAGAAAGGGATCTGAATTCTGAGCGAACCAACTCTTTATTATCGGAGAAACTTGCCATGCCCATCAGTCCGACTACTCGAACATTCGGGTAGTCGGAAAGTTTGCCCAAGAGTTCGTTCAGCTCCGATACGTTCAATCCGAATTTGGTCTCTTCCCGAGCGATATGCATTTGCAGTAAGCAATCGATCACCCGCTCGTTTTTCCGACCTTGCTTATCGATTTCCTTTAGCAAGGATTCGGAGTCGACACCGTGTATCAAATGAACAAAGGGAGCAATGTATTTTACCTTGTTGCTTTGTAAATGTCCAATGAAATGCCAACGAATATCTGTTGGTAACTGCGTATGCTTATCGCAAAGCTCCTGCACGTAGTTTTCACCGAAATCACGTTGTCCCGCTTCGTACAGTGCCTGTATGTCTGAGATCGGTTTTGTTTTAGATACCGCAACTAAGGTGAGGTGGTGGATGGATAACTCCTCCACTAACTTTTGATATGCTTGCAAATCGGTTGGCATGTCGCAAAAATAAGCGACCGCTATTTGATCAGTGAACGACTGATGACGATCCGCTGTACTTCACTTGTACCTTCATAGATCTGGGTGATCTTGGCATCGCGCATGAGTCGCTCTACGTGATATTCCTTCACGAAGCCATAGCCACCATGAATCTGTACCGCTTCCGTGGTGGTCCACATAGCTGTCTCCGAGGCAAAAACTTTCGCCATGGAGGAGCTCACGGTATAATCGATCCCATTATCTTTTTCCCATGCAGCTTTTAAACAAAGTAAACGAGCGGCTTCAATGCGGGTGGCCATATCAGCCAGTTTGAAAGCGATGGCTTGGTGGTTGATGATCTCGGTACCGAATGCTTTTCGGGTTTTGGCGTATGCAAGTGCAAGTTCATAGGCGCCAGAAGCGATCCCAAGCGCCTGCGCGGCAATACCGATCCGACCGCCGGCCAGTGTTTTCATGGCAAACTTGAATCCGAACCCGTCCTCTCCGACGCGATTTTCTTTCGGCACTTTCACATCATTGAACATGACGGTATGTGTATCGCTTCCGCGAATACCCAATTTATTTTCCTTGGCAGCTACGACTACACCTGGCCAATGTTTTTCTACAATGAGACAATTGATTCCTTTGGGCCCTTTGGCTGGATCTGTTTGGGCTATTACGAGGTACACAGAGGCAGTTCCTCCATTGGTGATCCAGTTCTTGGTGCCGTTCAGCAGATAATGATCGCCTTTGTCCTCTGCCGTGGTTTGTTGGGAGGTGGCATCCGATCCGGCTTCCGGCTCACTGAGCATGAACGCCCCAATGTATAATTCACCGTCTTTTTTTCCTTGTGCTAACGGTTGGAGGTATTTTTCCTTCTGTTCGGGTGTTCCAAATTCCTGCAGCCCATAACAAACCAGGCTATTGTTGACACTCATGCAAACGCTGGTGCTGGCATCGACCTTACTGATCTCCTCCATGGCGAGTACATAACTGATCGTGTCAAGTCCGCTGCCACCATTCTCCGGATTCACCATCATTCCCATAAAACCCAGATCGGCCAATGCGCTGACCTGTTCTTTGGGAAATTGCTGCTTCTCATCCCGGTCAATAACCCCGGGCAGGCATTGATTTTGAGCAAAATCCCGGGCAGCCTGACGGATCATGAGTTGTTCTTCAGTAAGCTGAAAATCCATGGTCAAATTTTTTATTCGAACAGTTGTTAGGTTTGCAAATATAGGACCAATTTTGTGCTGTCGCGGACGCAGGCATGCCTAATTTTGCGCCACGAATCAGACTATGAAAAAAACCCAATTGATCCTCCTGGTCGGTATTGCAGTTTGCATCGGTGTGTTACTGAGTTTCATGAAAACCACCAGCACCTACGATACCATCGAAACAGCTCGCACCAAACCCGGTCAGTTCGTGCATGTAATGGC
>CANGZN010000100.1 GCA_947458625.1 Chitinophagaceae bacterium | reverse complement strand
CGATTTTCCATCGATTGGCGGAGGATCCATTTGCGCCAGCCCTGGCGGATTTTCATGTTGGAGGGGAGTGAAAAAATGAATTCAACCAATTCATGTGATAGGAAGGGCAGACGTGTTTCCAGTCCCACATGCATGGCATTTCGGTCGGCATAACGGAGCAGTTCTTCGAGTCCGTGTGTACAAGTATTGAAATAAAGGGCGCCGTTCAGTCCGGGATGTTCGGGCAGTACATGATGTAACTGGTTGAGGTGTTCTTTTCGAAACGAATCGTTCAGTTCCTGATCGTTTCGGGCGGCTTGACGGTATTCGCGTTTTCGTTGGCCTGCCGCTGCGTCGGGGAAAAAGGCTGCAAGCTTATGTTTCCAGCTAAAGCTTGGGTGCGTGTCGAGTGCCGTTGTAAACAGTATCTCTTGAGAGGATTTTAATTTTCGTTGACGATATAATTCCTGCCAATACCAGGGATAATAGCGGATATAACCGGCGAGTGTTTCATCTGCGCCTTGTCCGTCGATCACCACTTTCATTCCAGAACGGGCGATCGCGCGGTAAACAGCGTATTGAGCGAATACACTGGAGGAGCCGACGGGTTCATCTTGTTGTTGAAGGCATTCAACCGCTACTGAAAGCACATCATCATCCGAGAGCTCGGTCATTTGTGCTTTTGCGTTGATGCGTTGTGCGATCACGCGGGCTGCTTCCTCTTCACTTTTTTCGAAGCCGGGGAAAATGGCGGTGAAGGTGTGAAGCGGTTCGTTTTGTTTTTCACTGACGAGGCTTGCGAGTGTGCTGCTATCGAGTCCGCCACTTAGACTGCAGGCGACGGGCACATCACTTCTTAGTCGACGGGTGATGGAGGTTTGAAGTAATTCTCGGAAACGGAGTTGCGCGGCGGCGTCGGACAGATCTGATGCTTTCTGGTGCAGATCGATGTCCCAATACCGTTCGATCCGGGCGCTTCGATAAATGGCCGAGTAGGTGAGGGTATGTGCAGCAGGCAATTTTTGTATGTGTCGGAAGAAGGTTTTATCGGGTTGGATGGGATCATCCACATAGCCAAGGGTCAGGTATTGAAAGGCCATGTGTCGGTCTGGTTCTTTTTCGATACCCAATGCCCAGAAGGCTTTTATTTCCGAGGCGAATAGAAAGGTTTGTTCTTGTACGGAGTAGTAAAAAGGTTTTTCTCCAAACCGGTCGCGGGCGGCGAAGAGGGTTTGTTCTTTTTCGTCCCAGATCGCGAAGGCGAACATGCCATCGAAATGATTTACGCAATCTTTTTTCCAATGGTCGTAGGCGGCGGTGATCACTTCCGTATCCCCCGTGGTCCGAAACGTATATCCTTTTTGAGAGAGTGTTTGTCGAAGTTCTAGGTAGTTGTAGATCTCGCCGTTGTGAATGATCGTGTATCGATCCTTATAGTGGAGGGGTTGTTTGGCTTGCTCGGAGAGGTCGAGGATCTTGAGTCGTCGGTGTCCGAGCAGTACGGTACCGTCGTTGGATCGCCAGTGATCGCTGCCGTCGGGTCCGCGATGTGCGATGGCATCGGTCATCCGTTGCAGATCACCGATCTGGTACTGCTGTGGATTCGGTTGGAGGATTCCGGCGAGGCCGCACATAAATGGAGGTTGTGGATCCGATGGATCAGGGATCGAATCGGATAGGCAATTTAACGAGGCTGTTATCCCATCCGATCAGCAGTTCGGCTTCGTTTCCGGTACCCATGAAAGCGATGGTAAAATATTCCAGCTGTGTGTCGGGTGTTTGTACGGGCAGGGTGAAGCGGGCTACATCGAGAGCGGGATCGATATCGAGTCCCCAGGTATACAGTTTTCGGTTGATCACGATCGTCCATTCGCCGGTTTGTGGGATGGCGTAGAGGGAATATCGACCTTCGGGAATGCGTTTGTTCTGTATGATCACGGGTTCGAACAGTTCGAGTTCGGTGGCTTCATTGGCGCCGAGCCGCCAGGGTTGTCCGGCGGGTACTACATCTTTAAAAATATGTCGGCCTTGCAGGTGAGGTCGGCCATACAGCACGCGAGCGAGGGGTTTGTTTCTTTCTGTTGTATTCAAATGTGCCGGGAAGTTGACGGGGAAGTAGGTCACGTCGAGCGGACTGAGATCTACTATTGCATAGGGATTCGGTTTATTGGCGGGGTCTTGAATGGCAGATGCAGTTTTTTTTCGTGTAGGTGGTGGGGTGGGTGCTTCGCAGGCGAAAAGGAATACGGAGAGCAGGGAGAGTATGGATAGCGTCTTCATGTGTCGAAATTAATTCAGGGGACGAATGAAACGATGCATGGCATGTATCAGTTCGGTCATCACGTATTGATTCGGGTCGGTGTAGCTGGCGATGTTTGTTGCCCTGGAGGCATCATTGATCGATTTAAAAATATGATTCATTTTAGGGATGATGAGTAGTTGGTTACTCGGATTTGCCTCCTGCAGGCGTTTGGCATCTGAAACCTGCACTTGTATGTCTTGTTCCCCTTGAACGATCAGTGCCGGGCACTTGATGGTTTGGATCAGTTTCGCTGGATCGAGCTTCATCCAGCTGATCAGATAATCCTGTATTGCAGGTCGGAATAGCGAGAACAGGGCGATGGGTGGTTCTTTGAGGCGTTTGCCGAGGGAAAGGGTATCTAGGCAGTTAAAGGCATTGCTTTTCATCGGGTCTGGTAAAGAAGAAAGTTGTTCGCGCAGTACTTCCTGGATCGGTCTTCCCGCGCCGGCCAGGCTGATGATTCCGCTTAACGGGAAGGTTTGTGCTGCTTGCAGGGCTACCATCGATCCTTCACTGTGTCCGGCTACATAGATGCGTCTGTATCCTTTTTCGTAGAGCCATTGCAGCCAGACTCGGGCGTCGGCACTGTTTTGCTCGAATACCAATGATTCTTCGCGTTGCAGCGATCGCTGGCTCTCTCCGATGCCTCTTTTATCGTATCGCAGCGAGGCGATGCCGTGACGAGCGAGACTATCCGCGAGCTGAAGGAGAGAGTTGTTCTTTCCGGGCAGTCCGGCGGTGTTGCCGTTTCGGTCGGTGGCACCGGAGCCGGCGATGATCAAGACAACCGGTGGATCGATCCGATCCGGGATGAACATCGTACCGAACAGTTTGCCGCCATATACGGAAACAGAGGCGGTATCCGTCCGAAAAGGCGTCGATTGCGAATGGGCGGTCAATATGGACAGAAAGAAGGCGGATGCAAATAAGAATTTAGGAAGATGCATGCCTAAAGGTAACTTATTTGAGAGGGGCTGCTTTATTTTTGCGGGGTCCGCAAAGTCTCCCGGGCATTCGGGATCGGAAGGCGGTTTAAACCGATCAATATGCAACGCGGACCTGTTTCCCAATTTATCGAACACCATTATCGTCACTTTAATTCAGCAGCCTTGGTTGATGCTGCCAAAGGGTATGAAAAGCATTTGGCTGAAGGCGGCAAGATGATGATCACCCTGGCTGGTGCGATGAGTACCGCTGAGCTGGGTATTTCATTGGCGGAGATGATCCGTCAGGACAAAGTACAGATCATCAGCTGTACCGGTGCCAACCTGGAAGAGGATGTGATGAATCTGGTGGCGCATTCGAAGTACAAGCGCATTCCAAATTATCGTGATCTGACCCCACAAGAAGAGTGGGATCTGTTGGAGAACCATTATAACCGAGTGACGGATACCTGTATTCCGGAGGAGGAAGCGTTTCGTCGCCTGCAGAAACATCTCGTGAAGCAATGGAAGGATGCTGAAGCGAAAGGGGAGCGCTATTTCCCGCATGAATTTTTATACAAAACGGTGTTGAGTGGTGAACTGGAGCAGTACTACGAGATCGATCCGAAGGATAGTTGGATTGTGGCTGCTGCACAAAAGAATATTCCGATTGTGGTGCCGGGTTGGGAGGATAGTACCACCGGTAACATTTTCGCCAGTTATGTGATCAAGAATGAATTGAAGGCGAGTACGGTGAAGAGCGGGATCGAGTATATGACCTGGCTGGCCGATTGGTATCGGGAAAATTCGGGCGGGAAAGGCGTCGGTTTCTTCCAGATCGGCGGTGGTATTGCGGGTGATTTTCCGATCTGTGTGGTGCCGATGATGTATCAGGATCTGGAGTGGCATGATGTACCGTTCTGGAGTTATTTCTGTCAGATCTCTGACTCCACCACTTCGTATGGTTCGTATTCAGGAGCGGTTCCCAATGAAAAGATCACTTGGGGTAAGCTCGATATTCAAACACCAAAGTATATCGTGGAGAGCGATGCGACGATCGTGGCACCATTGATCTTCGCCTGGATCTTGAGATGGTAAAAATTTCCATTCAGCGTTAAATTATCAGGTATGAGTTTTGATTTGAAGAAGCCTATTTCGATCGGCAGTGATCATGCCGGATACGAATACAAGCAATTTTTGATCGATCAGTTGCGCAGTGAAGGATATGTGGTGCGTGATAATGGAACCCACGGGAAAGACTCGGTTGATTATCCTGATTTTGCACATCCCGTAGCGGAACAAGTGGAATCAGGAGAGGCGGCATTTGGTATTCTGATCTGCGGCAGTGCGAATGGTGTGGCTATTACCGCCAACAAGCATGCCGGTGTTCGCGCTTCCATCTGTTGGTTGGATGAATTGGCTGCGCTGGCCCGGGCGCACAATGATGCGAATGTCCTGTGTATTCCGGCCCGCTTCGTTAGCCAGGAGCTGGCGCTTCAGATGATGAAGACATTCATGACGGCTGTTTTTGAAGGCGGTCGTCATCAAAATCGAGTGAATAAGATCTCCTGTTAATCTCTACAACTGCTGAACTGGGTTCAACTCCATTCCTTCTTCTGCTCCTTATTCACCCGTCCGGCCAGAATGATACTGGCTTCAAACAGCAGGTAGAGTGGGATTGTTACGATCGTTAGGCTGAACGGGTCGGTGGAGGGCGTGATGATCGCGGCTGCGATCAGGATAATCACGAATGCATGTCGGCGATAGGTCCGAAGAAAGGTGGCGGTGACGATGCCGATGCGGGCGAGTAGCATCACCAGCAGTGGCATTTGAAATAATATACCGATACCGGCTGTAGTGTAAATAAGATTTTCCAGGTAATCGGAGAACGAGGGCATGATGGTGATCTGGGCGCTCAGCTTGTAGTTGAAGTAGAAGTTCACCATGAAGGGTGTGAGGATGAAGTAGCCGAATAAAACGCCGGTGAAGAAGAGCAGCGATACCCAGAAGATGACGCCGCGTGTTTTTTTCAATTCTTTTTCGGAGAGGGCGGGTCGAATGAAGCGCCAGAATTCCCAGAAGATGTAAGGGAAGGCGAGTATGAAGCCGCCGATGAAGGCCAGGGTGAAGGATGCGATGAATTGGCCCGTCATCGTCGTTTCAAGGAATTGTGCTTGTATGGGCTGAAAGCAGAGTGCTTCTCCGATACCGATGTTATTTCCGAGGGTGCAGAGCCAGCGGGCGGAGATGAAATCGGGGCGGGTGGGGGCGAACAGAACGTCTTCCACTACCCAATCGGAATAGGAAAAGACAAAAATGGCGCAGACCAGCAGGGCGATCACCGAGCGAATGATGTGCCAGCGGAGTTCTTCCAGATGATCGAGAAAGCTCATCTCGGCCTGTTCATCGGGAGTGCGTTTCTTGAAGAAATCGGTAATCGCCATGGGGCACAAATATACAGCGGGTTATTGCAGCCGCTTCATGCGAACGGTCTCGATGCGGGTTTCCGTCACCTGCAATACCTCAAACTCATATTCGTCGATGATGATCCGTTCTTTTTGTCGGGGTATGGTATCGTGGTGGTTGATGATGTATCCGGAAAGGGTTTCGGCCTCTTCGTGGTCGAAAGTGAAATCATATTTATCGGCCAGGTAATCCAGTTCGAGTCGGCCTGAAAAAATGTATTCCCGTTCACCGATCTGTTTTTCTACGAAATCTTCTGTGTCGAATTCATCGCGGATCTCTCCGAAAAGTTCTTCCAGGACGTCTTCCATGGTCACAATGCCGGCGGTGCCACCGAATTCATCGACCACCCAGGCGATACTTTTCCGTTCACGGGTGAACTGTCCGATCAGTCGGGTGGCGCTCATGCTTTCCGGAATGGCCGGTATCGG
>CANGZN010000099.1 GCA_947458625.1 Chitinophagaceae bacterium | reverse complement strand
CGAAAAGAACTCCAACAACGAAATCGAAACGGCATCCGGGATCTGAATACGATCTGGATGCGCAAAATGGTCAACTCGGCTGCCCAGCTAAGAGAAAAGATGGCTTTCTTCTGGCACGGACATTTTGCCTGCCGCAACCTGAATGTCCTGTATCAGCAACAACTGCTCGACATCCTCCGGCAAAACGCCCTGGGCAATTTCGGGACGATGCTGAAACTAGTCTCACGATCTGCTGCCATGCTGAACTTTCTAAATAATCAGCAAAATCGAAAGGACCGGCCCAATGAAAATTTTGCCCGCGAGGTGATGGAGCTTTTCACGATGGGACGAGGAAACTATTCAGAAAATGATATCAAGGAAGCGGCTCGCGCCTTCACCGGTTGGACTTCCAATTTTCAAGGCGAATTCGTGTTTCGTCGGTTTCAGCATGATTTTGGGAGCAAGACCATATTCGGCCGCACCGGAAATTTTGAAGGGGAAGATGTACTGAACATGCTGCTGGAACAAAAGCAAACGGCCGTATACATCACCACCAAACTCTATCGATTTCTGGTGAATGAAACACCGAATAATAAGCACATCGAATGGCTTTCAGAACGTTTTTATAAAAACGGGTATGAGATCCTTCCGCTGTTAGAGGATATGTTCACCAGTGATTGGTTTTATGAAACTAAAAATATCGGCACACGGATCAAATCGCCGGTTGAGCTGATCGTGGGCCTCCAACGAATGTTGCCGATGCAATTTGAAGATCCGAGCGGAATCATGCAATTGCAACGCGGACTCGGGCAGGTATTATTTTATCCGCCCAATGTGGCGGGTTGGCCGGGCGGAAAAAATTGGATCGACAGTTCGTCGCTGATGTTACGAATGCGTATACCTCGATTACTATTAGGGGAAGATGATTGGAACCTGCAAGCCAAATCGGACGATGACGTACAGATGGGCATGATGCAAAACATGCAGAAACGATTCGAAGGAAAAACGGATTGGTCGTCCCTGATCAAGGCCTGCGAGAAAATTCCCAATGAAAAATTATCCGAACGATTGGCTGCCATATTGTTGCAGACCCAGAAGTCGAGCACGTCTCTTTTACTCAAGAACTATATCGATCCGGCCGATCGGGAAAATAGCCTTCGTTCGCTGACGGCTCATATGCTCAGTACACCCGAATATCAACTCTGTTAATCCGTTACCATGACCATTCGTCGAAAGGAATTTTTACAATTGGGATCACTGGCTACGGCCTCTTTGTTTGTACCTAAGTTTTTGAAGGCGATGGAAACGCCCGGATGGGTTCCGCCCGGTAATAAGATCGTCGTGATCCTTCAACTCAGCGGAGGCAATGATGGATTGAATACTGTCGTGCCAGTGCGCAATGATATTTACTATCGATCCAGACCTCTACTTGGCATTGCCAAAGACAAAGCTTTATCCCTAACCGATGAGGCCGGCTTGCATCCTGCACTTACCCATTTCAAGAGTTTGTACGATCAAGGCCAACTGGCCATTTTGAATAATGTCGGTTATCCCAATCCGGATCGTTCGCATTTCCGAAGTATGGACATCTGGCATACGGGCAGTCGTTCCGATCAATACTGGAACTCCGGTTGGCTGGGTCGGTATCTGGATGCACAATGTTGCGGAAGCGATGCGCTGACAAGAGCCATCGAACTGGATGATATTTTGAGCTTATCGATGAAAGGAGAGCAACTGAAAGCGATGGCCGTCAAAGATCCGAGGCGTTTATATGGTACGGCGAATGAACAGTTCTTTCGTTCGTTGAATGCGACACCTGCTGCTGAACATAGCGAAGCGCCGGTGGATTATCTCTATAAAACACTGGCGGAGACGATGTCTTCTGCCGATCATATTTTCAAGCAGAGTAGACTTCGTCCATCACGCAGCACTTATCCGAATACGGAGTTAGGTAAAAGCTTTCAGACCATCGCCTCGCTTGCGTATTCAGATATTCAAACGAAAGTGTATTATCTGTCACTAGGAAGTTTTGATACGCATGTACGCCAGCAGGCACAGCAGGAACGTCTCTTCAAAGAAATGAATGATGCGGTGGGGGCCTTCACAGAGGATCTTAAAAAACAGGGGCGATTCAATGACCTGTTACTCTTCACCTTCTCTGAATTCGGTCGCCGGGTGAGTCAGAATGCCAGTGGCGGAACGGATCACGGAACGGCAAATAACATGTTCCTGATCGGCGGGGGATTGAAACGAGCGGGGTTATTGAATGAATTGCCTGATCTGTCAGATCTGAATGAAGGCGACCTGAAGCATCGTGTCGATTTTCAACGGGTGTATGCGACCGTGCTGAGAAAATGGTTGCAGGTAGATGATCGTACTATTTTAAAAGGCGATTACACGCCCTTGGATTTCATTTAGGTTAAAAGACAAAGGGTGAAAGATGAAACTCATTCACCCTTCACCCCTCATCATTCAACGCTTCAACTTAGTTCACGCCATGCATCATCTGCTTCAACTTCGGCGTCAAACCGAATAGCAACACGGAGGCGATGCCGCAGAGGACAACGAACACCATGAAGAATTCAAAGAGATTGTGTATCGTGAATCCCGCAAAAGCAGGGTATTCTGCTTTGATGATCTTTTTCTCTTTGATGAGTGTGAGTTGTTCTGCACTCAGTTTTTTGGTCTCGTCCTTGAAATAATCAGTGAATTTGATGTTGTATTCTTTGGCTAGGTCGTCATTGATCTCGGCGGCTTTATTTTTTGCCAGGATAAACAATTGTTCTCCCGACGGATCGACTTTACCATCCAGTATCCCTTTGAGATCGATGTTCGATTTTTCAGCTACGATGTACTGCTCGCTGGTGGGAGGCAAAATGGCACCCAAGGTACCGGCCAGAGCATAGCCGGATGCGTTGGATAAAAAGAAAACACCGTATAGGAGAGAGGAGAAACGTTTGGGAGCCAGTTTGCCCACGAGAGAGAGTCCGATCGGGCTCAGGCAAAGCTCGCCGAAGGTTTGGATCAGATATAACAAGATCAGCCATTTCACGGCCAGCAAACCACTATTGCCCAGGTCTTTTACATTGTGTGCGATGATGAAATAGCTTACGGCGATCAGTAACAATCCGATCGCTTGCTTGAAGGGAGAGATCGGCTCTTTTCCTTTAGCACGGAGTTTATCCCACAGAATACTGAAGGGTACCGCAAACATCACGACAAAGATTCCGTTGAAGATCTGTACCATGGAAGGGGGCATATCCCAGCCGAAGAAGTTCCGATCAGTTTGATTATCGGCAATGAATGTTAGTGAGGAGCCGGCTTGTTCAAAGGCAGCCCAGAAAAAGATCACAAAGAAGGAAACGATGTAGATGACCCAGATCCGATCCCGTTCAATTTTAGTGATGGAACTATCGGAGAGAATGAGGCGAGCTAAGGATAGACCGGCCGCATAAATGATTGAGTAGATCACATTTTGTCCGAGTACGTAGAAAAATGCCAGTCCGAGTGCAATGAATAGAAGTACGGTGGTGTATAGCGCTGTGTTGGAGAAGATGGCTTTTTGAGATTCACCCTCTTCGTAATCACTTGAATCATTGTTTTTGGGTAATCCGCCGATGGCTCGTCCTTCAGGCGTCACTACATATTTATCCTTCAGCAGGAAGAAGGTGATGGTTCCGATCACCATGGCAATGGAGGCAGCGAGGTATCCCCATTTGAACGCGTAGATATCGCGGTTGCCGGCTGCGTCGGTGATGTCGCCCAGAAGGGGACAGATCAATTGTCCCAAGAAAGCGCCGAGGTTGATCCCCATATAAAAGATCGTGAAGGCGGTATCGAGTTTGTTCTTTTCAGCTTTGGGGTAAAGGCTGCTCACCATGCTGGAAATGTTCGGCTTGAAGAAACCGTTTCCGAAGATGATGGTGCCTAGTGCGATGTAAAGTAGTGTAGTGGCCAGGTCGAGGTTAGTATCGAATATGCTGGCACTGAAGAAAAGCAATAGTTGTCCGACTGCCATCAGCGAACCACCCAGTAGGATACAATAGCGATTGCCGAGAAATCGGTCTGAAATGAAACCGCCGAGCATCGGGGTGAGGTAGCAGAGTCCGAGAAATCCCCCATAGATCAGGGAAGATTCTTCTTTACTCATCATGAGGGCATTCACGATGAAGAGGGTGAGCAGGGTACGCATGCCATAGAAATTGAAGCGTTCCCACATTTCGGTCCCAAATAGCACCCAGAGCCCTTTCGGGTGGCTGGTCGGTGTTTTTACGTCGCTCATCTGATTGATTTTGATTGTTCGACAAAATAGTAAAAAATGAATGAAACGTTCATTTCAGAGTATCTTTAGCGGGTTCCTTCAGCGTGTTATTATGAATGTATTGATACTTGGTTCCGGCGGACGGGAACATGCCCTGGCCTGGAAGATGAAGCAGAGTCCGCTTTGTCTGCAACTTTTTATCGCGCCCGGCAATCCGGGTACCGAGGCCCTCGGCACCAATCTCCCCATCTCCTTATCTGATTTTCCTTCGATCCGAAAGGCTTGTGCTGATCATCAGATCGGGTTGGTGTTGGTCGGACCGGAAGATCCCTTGGTACACGGACTTACTGATTTTTTGGAATCGGCCGATGAGCTCGGTGATCTGATCGTGATCGGTCCCTCCAAGGAAGGGGCCCAACTCGAAGGCAGCAAGGCATTCGCCAAGTCCTTCATGATCCGTCACGGTATTCCAACCGCCGGCTACCGCGAATTCAATGCTGATAATTTCGAGGAAGGATTGCAATATTTATCGGCCCATACGTTGCCGATCGTTTTGAAAGCAGATGGACTGGCTGCCGGGAAAGGCGTGGTGATCGCAACGGATCATGACGCCGCCAAGCAGACATACACTGAAATGATCCGCGAAGCTAAATTCGGTACGGCGGGTGCCAAAGTGGTGATCGAAGAATTTCTACAAGGCATCGAGATGTCGGTATTCGTGCTCACCGATGGAAATGATTATCTGATATTACCCGAAGCGAAAGACTACAAGCGGATCGGAGAAGGTGATACAGGGCTCAATACGGGTGGAATGGGAGCGGTCAGTCCCGTACCATTTGCCACGCCTGCGTTGATGAAGAATATCGAAGAGCAGATCGTGAAGCCTACGATCCGCGGGTTGCAACAGGAATCGATACGATATCGGGGCTTTGTCTTTATTGGGTTGATGATCGATGGCGACAAGCCCTATGTGATCGAATACAACTGCCGCATGGGCGATCCGGAGACGGAAGTGGTGATGCCGCGCTTAGAATCCGACCTGTTGGAACTGCTGATAGCAACGGGTGCTGGCATGTTAGCTGGTAAGCGAGTGGAGACCGATCCAAGAGCTGCAGCCACTGTCGTAGCGGTCAGCGGCGGATACCCGGAGTCCTATGAAAAAGGATTTCCGATCACGGGGGTTGAATCGCTGGATCCGGATGCGCTTTTGTTTCACATGGGCACGACACACAAAAATGGCGAGCTTGTCACGCAAGGCGGACGGGTACTGGCTGTTACCGCGTTCGGAAAGTCCATCACCGAAGCCGCCGCCAACGCACAATCACAACAAGCCAACATACAGTTCGAAGGAAAATACCTACGCCGCGACATCGGCTACGAGTTCCCCTAACATTCAACTCTAAACAATTTCACCCTTCATCCTTCACCCTTCATGCATTACCACGATTATCTCCAACTCGATAAGATCCTGAATGCGCAGGATCCGGAAAGCGTCAAAAAGGGAAAACCCGCCCACGATGAATCTCTCTTCATAGTGATTCACCAGGCCTATGAACTTTGGTTCAAGCAGCTTCATACCGAAGTGGATTCGGCGCTTCAGTTGTTGAAGAATCCTGCGTTGAATGATAATTCACCGGAGTTGCAGACGCTGGTGCATCGGCTCGATCGTTGTACGATCATCCTGCGGGTGTTGGTGAATCAGATCGATATCATGGAAACCATGACGCCTTCTGATTTTCTGGAATTCAGAGATCTGCTTCGCCCTGCGAGTGGATTTCAGAGCTGGCAATTCAAGGAGTTGGAAGCCAAACTGGGACTGAAATATGCACACCGGCACGGACAGGAATATTATACCTCACAACT
>CANGZN010000098.1 GCA_947458625.1 Chitinophagaceae bacterium | reverse complement strand
TTTTTTCACGTTGGTCTTCGCATCATTGAATTCACGCACACCACGACCCAGTCCGCGCATCAGTTCAGGAATTTTTTTACCGCCGAACATCAGCAACACGATGATGAGGATAATGATGATCTCATTGGTCCCTAACATACCCAACAGGAGATTCTGTACCATAACAACAAATTAGATTTCAAATATAGTAACAACTACTGACCTCGGGCAAATAAAAAACCCCGGCGTATCCGGGGTTGATAGTGTTTTTGATGACCACGCTTATTGTGCAACCGCCATACGCTTCTCGCGAATACGGGCACTCTTACCGCTACGCTTACGCTGATAAAAAAGTTTTGCGCGACGTACGTTACCGGTTTTATTCAACTGGATCGATTCGATGTTCGGAGAGAAATAAGGAAACACGCGCTCTACACCAATTCCGTCAGAGATCTTACGGACGGTGAAAGAGGCGGTAGCACCTTGGCCCTGTGTTTTGATCACATCTCCTTTAAAGGGCTGGATACGCTCTTTGGCTCCTTCGATGATCTTATAGTTAACGGTAATGTTATCGCCCGGCTTGAAAGCAGGGTGCGTTTTCTTGGTCGTCAGCTGTTCGTGGATGTACGTTACCGCGTTCATGATTTCTGATTTAAGGAGGGCAAAGGTAAGGGATGTTGTTGAATTCCGGAAATACATTCGTAAAAAACCCCGGCCGAAGGCCGGGGTCAAACAATTGGTTTTGAATCGCTTCCGATCAGCGGGCGACGTTCACGGCTCTTTTTTCACGGATCACGGTCACCTTGATCTGCCCAGGGAAGGTCATTTCGGTCTGGATCTTCTGTGCAATCTCAAAAGAGAGCTTATCGGAATCCTGATCGCTCACCTTGTCAGCCTCTACGATCACCCTTAATTCGCGCCCGGCTTGGATGGCATAGGCTTTCTCCACACCGTTGTAATTCATGGCGAGGTTTTCCAGGTCTTTGATCCGCTGCAAGTATTGCTGCATGATCTCCCGACGGGCACCGGGGCGGGCGCCGCTGATGGCGTCGCAGGCCTGAATGATCGGGGAGATCACGAATTGCATTTCCACTTCATCGTGGTGGGCGGCGATGGCATTGACTACCGCCGGGGTCTCACCGTATTTTTCAGCCAATTTAGCACCCAATAGTGCGTGGCTCAGCTCACTTTCTTCATCGGGCACTTTTCCGATATCATGCAAAAGTCCGGCGCGTTTGGCCAGTTTGGGATTGAGTCCCAATTCGGCCGCCATCGTGGCGCAAAGATTTGCCGTTTCGCGACTGTGCATGAGCAGGTTCTGTCCGTAAGAGGAACGGAAGCGCATTCTGCCGACCATCCGGATCAGTTCCTTATGCAATCCGTGAATGCCAAGCTCGATCACGGTTCTTTCACCGATCTCCATCACTTGCTCTTCAATTTGACGGCGTGTTTTTTCAACAACTTCTTCGATACGGGCCGGATGGATTCGACCATCGGCAACCAGTCGCTGTAAACTCAATCGAGCGATCTCACGGCGAAGCGGATCGAAGCTGGAAAGAAGGATCGCTTCCGGTGTGTCATCCACGATCAGGTCAACACCCGTGGCGGCTTCGATCGCACGAATATTCCTTCCCTCTCGACCGATGATCTGTCCTTTGATCTCATCACTTTCGAGGTGAAACACCGTGATGGTATTCTCAATCGCCTGTTCGGCGGCTGTGCGCTGAATGGTTTGGATGATGATCTTACGGGCTTCCTTACCGGCCTTTTGCTTAGCATCCTCAATGATCTCCTGTTGGAGCGCGAGTGCTCTGGTTTCAGCCTCCTGTTTCAGGCTTTCGATGAGCTGATTGCGGGCATCTTCTGCGGAGAGGTTGGCGATCTTTTCGAGGCGACGAACATGCTCTTCTTGTTTCTTGTCGAGCTCCACCTTCCGTTGATTCACTTGTTCGAGCTGGCGGTTGAGATTTTCCTTGATCCCGTCATTGTCTTTGAGCTGTTTGTCCAGATTTCCTTCTTTCTGGCTGATCGACTGTTCTTTTTGACGAATGCGATTCTCGGTTTCGTTCAGCTTCTTATTCTTCTCGAGCAGTTCTTTTTCATGAGTAGCTTTCAATTGAACGAAACGCTCCTTGGCTTCGACCTCTTTTTCTTTTTTGACGGTCTCTGCACGGAGTTCGGCTTCCTTCAAAATGGTGTCGGCCTTGATCTCAGCCTCTTCAATTTTTTTCTCTGTGTTGCGGGCAAAGATCATCTTGCCCATGACGAGGCCCACTGCCAGGGCTCCGCCACCGATGATGGCCAGTAATATATTCGGGTCCATGAATGCGTTTGTTTAAGTGGTACACAATGCTAGATTTGCACATAACCAGTTGATTTGCAAGTAATTGAAAATCAAATTGTCACGAGCTTTACAAAGGTACGATTTCGGCGTGAATGCGGGAAATCGGGGGGCGGCGGTGTCTTTACGGCTGTTCTTTCAGCAGATCGTCCAATAGTTTCTCGATTCGACCCAGGCCTTCTTCCATTTCTTCCATTTCCTGTCCGGCTGCTTGTTGTGCCAATTGTTCGGTTGCGAACCAGATGATGACCATCGCGATGTAGTCTTGCATGTCCTTTCCTGCAAAGAGGGTACGGAATTCAAGGATCTTTTCGTTGATCATTTTCAGTGTCTTGCGGACGACCTCTTCGTCATCGGGCTGGATCTTGATCCGGTAGCTCCGATCACCGATAACTGCGGATATGGGGATGAGGTTGGACATATTTTTTATTCACTGAGTAGCGCAATGCACCGGTCGATTTCTTTCAGGTAGCCGTTCAGTTTCTTTTCGATTTCTTTTTTATCGGCAGTGTTTAGTTCACCGGCATTCATCTTGAGTACATCCAGTTGCAGGCGCAGTAAGTTTATCTGTTCTTGCGCTTGCTTGAGTTTTTCCTCTGTTTCAGTGAGTGTTCGGCGCAGGCGGTCGGATTCCTGTTGCATGGCTTTGGATCGCCGCATCAGTTGCTGCACTTTGTCCAGAATGCGTTTGAGGTTCGCTTCCAACGGGATTATTTTCTGACTTCTGCACCGCAGTCATTCGATAAGGCCAGTATCACTTTTTGCATCCAACCATCGATCTCGGCATCCGTCAGTGTTTTTTCCGGATGTTGAAATGTCAGGTTGATGGCCATCGAACGCTTGTCGGCGCCGAGTTTGTCGCTCTCGAATATATCAAAGAGTTTGATTCCTTGCAGATTTTCCAGTCCGATATTGTGTATGGTCTCCTCGATCTTGGCCCAGTTCAATGACCGATCGACCAGCATGGAAAGGTCGCGTTGAACGGCCGGGAATTTGGGTAGCGGAGCGATCTTGTTTTGCGGTTTCATCGCCTGTTCCAGGATCGACTCCCATTCCAGTTCAGCGAAGAAAACCGCCTGTTTGATACCGAATCGGGATAGCGTTTGTGCCGGGATCTCACCGCCCCATGCAAGTGTTTTTCCATCACAGATCCAGTCGATGGGATCGTTCAAAAGACCGACGGCAGGTTTTAGGTTTTCCTTTGCGGATCCTATTCCCATCCACTTGAAGAAAGTCGTCAGTTGCGATTTCAGGGTGAAGAGGTCTGTCGGACGGGCCGGTTGTTTCCAGTCGCCTTCCTGTATCTCACCACTCCATACAAGCGCGAGCTTTTGTTTTTCCGTGTACTTCGTTCCACCCTCGTGTCGGTAGGTTTTTCCGAACTCGAAAAGGCGAAGTGATAAATTCTTATGATTCAGGTTGTGTGCTACTACTTCGAGAGCGGTCTCCAATAAGCGGGGACGCATCACGTTCAGTTCTTGGCTCAGGCTATTGATCATTTTTACCAAGGATCCCGACTCCGACTCGTTGAAATAAGCCAGGTTCGTGATCGAGTTCGTTACGATCTCCTGAAAACCTTGTCCGGCCAGTAAGTCGGAGATCTTTTCCTGCCAGCGAGCCGGACGGTCATCAAATCCGACAGCCGGACTGATCCGAATGGTCGTGGGGATCGGAATATTATCCAGTCCGTCGATGCGTAGGATCTCTTCCACGAGGTCGGCCGGTTGCTCGATATCTGGCTTATGGGTTGGAACCGCCACGCGGAATTCATTATCGGATTCCCGGAGGATCTCAAATCCAAGTGATTGCAGAATGGTTCGAACCGCTTCGGGGTGATAATTTTTTCCGCTGAGTTTTTTCAGGTATTGCCAGGTAAGGGTGATCTCGGTTTTATCTTTTTTACCCGGATACAGATCCGTTGGATTTCCGATCACTTCACCACCGGCGATTTCGGTGATCAGTTGAACGGCTCGCAGCAATACACGTTCACAAAGTCCGGGGTCGGTACCCTTTTCAAAACGAAGGGCCGCATCGGTACGCAAACCATGTCGGAATGATGTCTTTCGTATGCCGATACCAGAAAAACAAGCACTTTCCAGAAAGATGTTTTTGGTATAGTCCGTGACACCTGAATTTTTTCCGCCGAATACACCCGCCAAACAAAGTCCGCCTTCCGCATCGCAGATCATCAAGTCTTCTGCGTGAAGGTTTCGCGATTTGTCATCGAGCGTTATGAATGTTGTTCCGGCTTCGAGTTTCTTTACTTCAATACGTCCACCGCGAATCTTATCGGCATCAAAGGCATGCAGGGGTTGGCCGGTTTCGTGCAACAGATAATTCGTGATATCGACCAAATTATTGATAGGTCGTACGCCGATCGATTTCAATCGTTGCTGAAGCCAACGGGGTGATTCTTGAACACGTACGCCTTCGATCGTGATACCGCAGTAGCGCGGACAATCCGTCGGGTTCTCGATGTGTACGTCGATCGGGTTATTCTTGGAAGATGGCTTTAGCGCAGTGGGTGTAGGAAGCTGAGGCCGCAGATCGCTTCTTTCGTGATGGGAGAGATAGGCACAGACATCTCTGGCTACGCCCCAATGACTCATTGCATCCATCCGGTTGGGCGTGAGTCCGATCTCGTATACGATATCACTATGGGGCTTGAAGTATTCCGAGGCCGGTGTACCGGGTTGGATCGGTTCGTTGAGTATCAGAATGCCGTCATGTGAAGTGCCAAGGCCCAGTTCATCTTCGGCACAGATCATGCCTTGGCTTTCCTCTCCACGGATCTTGGCTTTTTTCAGGGTGATCGGTTCGCCATTCAGCGGATAGATCGTTGTGCCGACCGTGGCCACCAGCACGGTTTGTCCGACGGCTACATTCGGGGCGCCGCAGACGATGTGCAAGGGTTCGGGTCCACCGACATCTACACGAGTGAGTCGAAGGCGGTCTGCATTAGGATGTTGAGTTACTTCCAGCACCTGCCCGATCACCACACCATGAAGTCCGCCCTTGATCTCTTCATAAGAGATCTGTTTCTCTACTTCCAGGCCAATGGAAGTCAGTATCCGGCCCAGTCGGTCGGGGTCGGTGGGTCGGGGCAGATAGTCGCAAAGCCAGTTATAAGAGATCGTCATAAGGTTGCGGACGAAGATACGAAAGCGAAGCCTGCCTTCCGGCAGGCAGGCGGCGAAGGAGGAAGATTACCTACTTTTGCTCCTCAATAATATTTCATATGGCCAATCAACTGTTAGCCGGTAAATGCGGTATCATTTTTGGAGCGCTGGATGAGAAGTCCATCGCCTGGAAAACAGCCCTTCGTTGTTATGAAGAGGGCGCCAAGATCGTCCTCACCAATGCCCCCGTGGCTTTGCGCATGGGTGAGATCAATAAACTTGCTGAACTATGTGGCAACGCACCGGTGATCGGAGCGGATGTGACCAACATGGACGACCTCAAGAACCTGTTCGAGCAGTCGATGAAGCATTTCGGCGGCCAAATGGACTTTGTTCTTCACTCCATCGGTATGAGTTTGAACGTTCGCAAAGGCAAGCACTACACGGAGATGAATTATGAATGGAATCAAAAGACGCTGGATATTTCCGCGATGAGCTTTCATCGGGTATTGCGTACGGCTTGGGATATGGATGCGATCCGCGACTGGGGTAGTGTGCTGGCGTTAAGTTATATCGCGGCCCAGCGGGTATTCCCGGATTACAATGAGATGGCAGATGCAAAAGCCCTGCTGGAAAGTGTTACCCGCAGCTTCGGCTATCATTATGGTGTTCGTCGCAAAGTGCGTGTCAATACGATCTCTCAGTCGCCCACCCGTACAACAGCCGGAAGCGG
>CANGZN010000097.1 GCA_947458625.1 Chitinophagaceae bacterium | reverse complement strand
TGAAACATTTTCAGAAGGTCAGGGCGAAAAAACGATCAAAGGACATTTTACCCGTAAGCTATTGGAGACCGACACGGCCTTCACATGGTATGCCTCGACTTATAAAAATTACAAGGCCCGTACGGATGCGCTGGAAAACATCCAAAAGCAAAAGGATTCCATTGAGATCGTAGCTTTTATGGGTACTTGGTGTGAGGATTCACATTTCATCATTCCTCAGCTCTTGGCCTTACTCGACAGCGCTAAATTTCCGACGGAAAAATGTTCCTTGATCGGTGTGGACAGAAATAAAAAAACAGTCGGACGACTCTCCGAGGCACTGAACGTTACCTTGGTGCCAACCATCCTGGTATTCAAAAACGGAAAGGAATTAGGACGTATAGTAGAATTCGGGAAGTACGGTATGTTCGATAAAGAACTGGCAGAGATTCTTCGCTGAGTTTACGTATGCATCATCGAACCGAATAGATCCGTATCCGATCGGTTTGTCCCTCCCGAAACAACGCATAGACTAGTTTGCCCCGTATCGTGTATTGCACCGCTCCTCTCAGCTCAACAGGTAGTGTCCACTCATCGTAAAAGGTGCTCTTGATCTCATAGCGATATAGCGTATCGGCCTTGCGACCGAAAATATAGCCCCCATCCACTTGAAAATCCTGCCAATCGAATATCTGGATGCCATTTTTCAGATTGCCGAAATAATCGAATACATAGACGCCCTGCCCTGCTTCATAGAGATAGAGATTCCGGTCCTGATCGAATAAACGAGCTGGCATGAACGGTCGGCCCAGAAACAACCGAAAATCAGGTGTACTCCATTGCACCTTGCCGCTCAGATCCACTTTTTTTAAGGCATATGCGAGTGGATCGAATAGCCAGATCTGATTGTCATAACTGCGTGTCCATGTTTTTAATTGAAGAATCTCACTGGCCTGCAGATCGATGCGGGTGACCGGATTCAAAAAGCGATCCAGCACCACGAAGCGTACGCCATCGCTGTAATACAGCATGGGTTGCAGGGGATTGCTGACGTCAATACTATGTAGCGGACCTAACCGACGAACATCATTGTAAACGGCCAGTGAATCGCCTTTGGAAGATATTTTCTTGACTTGATCCTTCCGATCGACCAGATACAGATTCCCCAAATGATCCGCCGCGAACATCCGGATATCCCCTTGAAATGAACGTATCAATTGAAAAATCGAATCCGATTGAGCGAATACTGTGCTCAACGTGAAAAAAGAAAAAACGAGTAGGGTAACCGCTTTTCTCATGAGCGAATGATAGTGGATTCAGGTCGTTCAAATGCTTTCAGCGCGATCATACCTTCATCCATGACGGCATAGGTCTGATAGCGGATCCAGTCGCCTAAGTTTATGTATCGTGCGCCCGTTTCAATAGGGTGATCGATGGGTAAATGACGATGTCCGAATAGATAATAATCGACCGGCTGTTCGGCTTGCTTTCGATTGGCATACTGGATCAGCCACTCCTTTTCGGCACCCAGGAATACCTCCTCACTGGCTCCGGTCTGCGCCCGACTCTTTCGACTGAAATAATTGGCCGTTCCGATCCCGATGGCGGGCGGTAACAATCCGAATAGCCATTGCGCCAACGGATGACGAAATAATTTCTTGAGACGCTTGTATCCATGGTCTCCCGGACCTAAGCCATCTCCATGTCCCACAATAAGTTTTTTTCCTTGTCGCTCAAACAGAACAGGTCGGTCATAGACCTGCATATTGAGTTCTTTCTGAAAATAATCCTTGACCCACATGTCGTGGTTACCCATGAAAAAATGCAGGGGGATGCCCAGATCAGAAAGTTCTGCGAGTTTGCCGAGGAGTCGCACGTGGCCTTTTGGCACCACCAATCGATATTCGAACCAGAAATCGAAAAGGTCACCGACCAGAAAGATCTCCTGCGCATCGGACTTGATCGAATCCAAGAACCGCACCAATGTCCGCTCGCGATCGAGACTGGATGCCGCATCCGGTGCCCCAAGATGAAAGTCAGATAGAAAGTAAATGCGTTTTTGCACGATTGAAAGTTACTAAACCGGTGGCACTATCCCTCTACCAAGAGGAGATAGACCTCTTTGGGTCCGTGTACACCCACCACCAGCGTCTTCTCAATATCAGCCGTTCGGCTCGGACCGGTCGCGAAGCTTACTAAGGAAGGAAACCGATCTCCATGCCGATTTTTTATCTGCTGAAAAGCATCGCCGATGTCGTATACCAATTGGGATGTGAAGGCTACACAGACATGGATAGGTGCATATACAGAGGCGGTTCGTCCGTCAGTTTGTGCCGCACTCAACACGATACTGCCGGTACGGGCCACCAGACATTCACAGCCGGTGATCGATACATCCGCCTTACCCAGATCTTCATTGAACAACCGATCCCCGATCACCGCTTCGATAGCCGGCTTCAATGCTTCCTCTACACAGAATACTTTTTCCCAATTCATTTTCCGGATCAAACTCCCTAACTGGAACGCAAGCTCCTGTCGGTTGATGCAATAAATGAATTTCCCTTCCAGTGCCGCGAACCGCTCGGCGAACTCTACCTCGATATCCTGATTCAACGCAGGCACAACGGCCGCAGGCTCCCGGTGCGGAAAAGGAACCGGCGTCTCGGTCGCGAGTGCCAGGCGGATCCTTTTCAGGATATTCTCCTTGGAAGGTGATACGTTCATAAGGATCAGGCCGTTTGTTCTGTCGGAGCAGCAGGATCTGAAGCTTGATCGGTATCCGTTGACGTCGTCGCTTCTGGAGTCGCTTCTTGGGTCACTTCCGCTTCCAAAGCTACTGCATCCGCCAAGGGCTTCTTCTCTTCGTAAGGACGTTTGCCGATCAAGGCTTCCACATCGCTTTGGAAAAGAACTTCCCGCTCCAATAAAGCGTTCGCCAATTTCTCAACTTGCTCTTTTTTGTCCGTGAGCAATTGCTTGGTGCGTTCGTAGGCATGGTCGACCAACAAGCGTACTTCGTTATCGATCAACTTGGCAGTATCATCCGAATAGGGCTTTGTAAAGGCAGCGTCCGAATTGGGATCGTAGAAGCTGATGTTACCGACCTTGTCGTTCATACCGTATACCGTAACCATCGCGTAAGCGGTACGGGTGATCTGTTGCAGATCGTTCTGTGCGCCGGTAGATATTTTACTGAAGAAGATCTCTTCACTGGCCCGTCCGCCCAGTGTCATACAGATTTGATCATTGAGTTGATCGGTGTTGTACAGATACTGCTCCTTCGGCGTGTATTGAGCATAGCCGAGTGCTGCGGTACCGCGCGGAACGATCGTCACCTTCAGCAGCGGATAGGCGTGCTCCAAATACCAGCCACAGATGGCATGTCCGGCTTCGTGATAAGCGATGATCTTTTTCTCTTCAGGCGAGATGATCTTATTTTTCTTTTCCAGTCCGCCGATCACACGATCTACCGCATCTTGGAAATCCTGCATATCTACCGCCTCTTTATTCTTACGAGCCGCGATCAGTGCCGCCTCATTACAAACATTGGCGATGTCGGCGCCGGCGAATCCGGGCGTTTGCTCCGCCAACTTATGTATATCGAGTGTGCTGGAAATCTTGATGGGCTTCAGGTGGACTTTGAAAATATCTTCCCGTCCTTTCAGATCAGGTTTATCGATCGATATCTGGCGATCGAAACGACCCGGACGCAATAAAGCTGCATCCAATACGTCCGGACGGTTGGTGGCTGCCAGTACAATGATGCCCACATCCGTACCGAATCCGTCCATTTCCACCAGCATTTGATTCAGGGTGCTCTCGCGTTCGTCGTTGCTCATCATGGCATTCTTACCACGAGCACGACCGATCGCATCGATCTCATCGATGAATATGATACAAGGTGCTTTCTCACGTGCTTGCTTGAACAGATCACGAACACGGCTGGCACCCACACCCACAAACATTTCTACGAAATCGGATCCGCTCAAACTGAAGAAAGGCACTTGCGCCTCACCGGCAACCGCTTTGGCCAACAGGGTTTTACCGGTACCGGGCGGGCCGATCAACAGGGCACCTTTGGGGATCTTACCTCCCAGGTTGGTATACTTTTTCGGGTTCTTCAGGAAATCGACGATCTCCATCACTTCTACTTTGGCTTCATCCAATCCGGCTACATCTGCGAACGTGATGTTGACCTTGGTGCCTTTATCGAAAAGAGTTGCCTTTGATTTTCCGATGTTGAAGATCCCTCCACCGCCACCACCGCCGCCGCCGGCCGGACCACCCATCTTGCGCATGAACAGCACCCAGATACCAACGAATAACAGCACGGGCAAGAGGAACTGTAAAATGCCGCCAAACCAGTCGCGCTCATTGTCAACATCAAAAGCGATCTCCGCAACAGCGGGATTTTTGGTGTAGAGATCGGACATGGATTTCTGAAAAGCTTCACCGCCAGTGATGCGGAAACTCATGTGCGGACCTTGCTTGGTCACTTTACCGCCGATCTCTTTGAGTCGGGCCGCCTGTGCCACCAGTCCGGAGTCATTCAAGAATACTCGTACAGTATTCCGATTGTCGATGATCTGGTACTTGTCGACCTGGCCCTTTATAACCAGTTGCTTGAATTCTTTTTCGTTGGACTTAGCCATGTTCGGCGCCAAAGGGCCGAACAACTGCATACCGATCAGCACCGCGAATACGATGGCATAGATCCAGTAAAAACTGAAACGAGGGGTCTTTTTGGGGGACTTGCCCGCTCCAGGGGTTCGATTCTCATTCATACTTTTCAAAATTCGATTGCTTGAATATTCATTGTTGCAAGGACCGGGCCAAGGAGCCCGACTTGACGAAACTTTAACAGCTTAGTCGTGTTTCATTTGTTCTGCATCGCTCCACATTTCCTCCAACTGATAAAACGTCCGGTTTTCCGGCAGCATGACATGCACCACAATGGTCACATAATCCATCAACACCCAGTGCATCTTTTGGTTGCCTTCCCGTCGGTAAGGCGTTTCCCAGCATTTTAGTTTCACCTGATCCTCGATGTGATCGACAATCGCTCGGATCTGAGGCAGACTGCGCGCCTCACAGATGAAAAAGAAATCAGCCACGGCCTCCGGGATCTTGCGCAGATCCAATGAAACAATATCCTCCCCTTTTTTCTCTTGAATCGAAGAAAGGATGGTCTTGAATAATTTGGAATTGCGATTGATGCGTTTAGGCACTGCGGCGCGATCAGCAAGGGTGTCGGAGCGACGGGTTAGGGACGAAGCCAAAGGATTGTGCTGGACGTTTTGTTTTTGATTACGTTTACGCCCTAAAATTAGCGATAATTGGCATTGCCTCCCCCGGAAAACACGATCGGAAGCCGCTTCACGGAACTGCAGCAGGCCGGCAGCACGAACAACCTGGCCCGGGAGCAGATCGAAGAAGGACGCGCCCGTCACGGCGATGTGCTGTTCACCCGGAACCAAACAGCCGGTAGAGGACAGATGGGAAAGTCCTGGCTCTCCGCACCGAATCAAAACCTCGCCATGACCATCCTGCTGGAAACAGCACAACTACCCGACACCCGCCCCTTCCACCTAAGCGTCTGTTCTGCGCTCTCCTGCCAACAAGTACTGACCGAAATCAGCTGCGGCGACAACCAGATCAAATGGCCCAACGATCTCTATTGGAAAAGCAGAAAATTGGGCGGACTACTCATCGAGTCTAGCTCCAGCTGGCAAATTGTTGGCATCGGCATCAATGTGAATCAAACGACATTCGATACAACCCTTCCAAACCCGGTTTCACTCCGACAAATCACCGGAAAAGAACTCGACCCCAAAACACTGGCACAACGAATCGCCAGCGCCCTGAATGAACAGATCCATGCCTGGCGCAGGGATGGGTTCCATCCACTTCTGAAACAATACCGAAACCAATTATTCGGGAAAGGCGCATCATTCACAGTTCGCGAAAACGGAATAGAGAAAGTTATCCGGATCCTTGATGTGGAGGACGAAGGCGCACTGCTGATCGAAGAAGAAGGCGTTCAGCGATCCATTGTCAGCGGACTGGAGTGGATCATCCGAGCTTAATCCATATCAGCTGCCAACTTCAAGATCTCCTGAGCATGTTTGGCCGACTGAGGCTTTCGGATGATGTGCCGGATCACGCCCTTTGCATCGATCAGAAACGTGGTACGGATCACGCCCATGTACTTCCTTCCGTACATCGATTTCTCCCCCCAGACCCCATAGGCCTGCAGGA